>NZ_JBYCLC010000314.1:0-6909 GCF_057473685.1 Mycobacterium sp. TH-M116
CGAGCGCCTACTCCGGTGTGTACAACTGGTGGGAATCCGGCGGCGGTGACGGTGGCGGCGGTGGCGGCGGTGCCGCCGGAGGCGGATGACCGCTGACCCCACCACTATGTCCCAGATATGTCCCAGACGGCGAAGGCCCCGCACCGGGCCGCCAGTATGCGTCAAGCAGGCCGCATGACATTTCAACCTCAGGCCGCGAATGCGGTCGTGATCTTGATTGCGGCGCCGTGTTGAGGGGGGTTCTACGGCACGCCGTCCCGCCGTCCTCGACGTGCGTACTCCCCGTCAGCCGAGATTCCGTCGACGAAGGTCCGTTCGGTGACGTCCCGTGCACTGCCTCGTTGCGTTGGCCGCTCGCGCTGCAGTCGAATGCGATGCACCCGGCGCCACGTCGGCGACCACACGTTCAGATTTCACACGGCTTAACAAGAAACACGATAGCCACACCGGCGGTCGTCATCGCCCGAGCGGGTTCCCCCAGTGACATCAGGCGGATCGCGGCGTGGCGACGATCGACGACATACCCGTGGGTCCAGAAAGCTGCTGTGATCGCGGTGGCGACGGCCCCGAGCCAGTTCACTGCGGCAAACCACGCGGGCGATCCGCTGCTCGGCGGTGTATTGACCATGCCCATCTCCATGCCTGGATCCATGGCCGCGCAACACACGGGCATCCCGACTGCCGTGAGGAATTGCAAATTGTGGCTGGCGACGGCCGTCCACGGACGGCATCGGGACTCGGCCGGCATGCGCGGGATCACGGTGTCAGCGTGCCCTACCCCATCGTCGCCACCGACCTCGACTCGAAAAGTTTTCTACGAAGCCGTAATGGCCTGCATCTCAAAGTTGCATTCCTCGACCGATTCTCGAACCCTCAGCAACATCGGTAATCGTTGAAGTAGCGCATCTTTCACATTGACGACGCACCTACGAACGCAATCACGTGAAATGTCGAAGTCAGGAGAGCCTTCTCAGAGCGTTTTTCTCGTCGTTGCCGGCGCGTCACCAGGTCTTCAGCATGCAGGGCAGAAACAAGGATCGGCCGGCTCGTCACTGGTGAACCACGTCACGCGTGAGCCTTCACAGTCGTGGAAGTGCGCGCGGCTCCGCGCAGCGCAATTAATTTTTCACCGATTGTTCACCATTTAATTGATGAAATTCAACATGCCCACCGGCAACGATTCCTAATCGTGAAGTTCGAAGCGTCTGATCTGCTCATGACCGTGTCACCGCGAAGGGCTTCGACCCTACCGGGTCGCGCAAAAAGTTCTCTTGTTTCTAGTCCGGATTCGCTTGCGCTGAAGGCTCTCGAACCGGAGATTTTCCCTCTACGTCGAGGGGATGCTGCACCGGAGGCGGCTGGTGGGGAAGTCGGAATTCTCAGTACATGGACTGGGTCGCGTTGAGTCCGATTGTATGGGTGGGGTTTCCCCGCGCCACCCGCCCTCGGTGAGGGTGCAGCGGTGGAGATGCGGAATCGTACTGATCATGCCCGACGAACTCAGCCGCTCTGGCCCACAGGCTCTTTGGCCAACGCTGATCCGTCTCCGCTGCTAACACGCCTCTTGACTGCCCCATCAACGCTGGCATGGCCTTTGTCGGGCGAAGGCGTTGGGCTGCAGCCCGAATGACGGCGCGGCACCGGCCTGGGTGGGGTTGCGTTGCCCACGCCGCCGCAAGCCGGGATAGGTGTGCCGGACTCGTTGCGATCACTGTGCTTCAAGTGATCACTGCGTCAGTCGATTACGACTCGAGTCGAGCCAGATAGCAGGAAAGGAGGAGCACCCACATCTATCGCGGGTGTGCTCTGTCGCATGCCCTGACACCAAACCGGCCCGTGCGGCCAGTTGAGACAACGGAGGTTATGAAAATGAACTTTCTAGCAACCGATTTCGGGGCGCTACCACCGGAGGTCAACTCCGCCAAGATGTATTCCGGTCCCGGTGCGGGGCCGATGATAGACGCCTCGGCGGCTTGGGACGGGCTGGCGAGCCAACTAAGTTCGGCGGCGGCCTCGTACTCCTCGGCGATCTCGGAATTGGAAGAGTCCTGGACGGGTCCTTCGGCGGCGTCGATGGCCGCGGCGGCCGCCCCTCATGCGGCGTGGATGATGCGTATCGCGACCCAAGCCGAGCAGGCGGCAACCCAGGCCAAGGCGGCCGCGGTCGCCTACGAGGCTGCGTTTGCGATGATGGTGCCCCCTCCGGTGATCGCGGCCAACCGCAGCCTCATGGCGGCACTCGTGGCGGCGAACTTCCTGGGGCAGAACACACCGGCGATCGCGGCCACCGAGGTCCAATACGCCGAAATGTGGGCCCAGGACGCCGCCGCGATGTACGGCTATGCCGGCTCCTCGGCGAGCGCGTCGATGCTGGCGCCCTTCACCCCTCCGGCACAAACCACCAACCCCGCAGGGCAGGCTGCGCAAGGCGCCGCCGCCGCCCAGGCCGCCGTCATGTCGGCGGCGACCAACGCGCACTCGATGATGTCGGCGATACCCACGATGCTGCAGGGGCTCGCATCGTCCGCGCAGGCGGCACCAGCGCAGTTCGGGCTGCCGTCATTTGGGAGTATCATTTCGGACTTCGTGCAAGGCGGGGATTACATAGACTTCGGGCTTCTGGACGCAAGCTCGTTGACCAACACCGCCGTCTCGTCGACCAGAAATCTGGAGAACCTGAGTTACCAGGTCGCCGGGGGGCAGCCGGAAATCAAGGTTCCATGGGGCGCGGTTCAGACGCCGAAGGCACTGGCGCCAAACCTGGCGACGGCGTCGAGCCCGGGCAGCGGCGCGGTGTCGGCGGGCATAGGCCGGGCCACCATGATCGGGGCGTTGTCGGCCCCGCAGAGCTGGGCCGCAGCGGCGCCGGCGACGTCGGCTGTCTCCACCGTGTTGCCCGGCGGCGGCTTCAGTGCCGCGCCGGACGGCGGGCCGTCCGGCGCGGCCGGCGCTCCCGGCGTGCCCGGGATACCGATATCGGGTTCGGGAAGCAGCACACGCGTTCCAGGTCCCAAATACGGGTTCCGCGTCACCGTGGTGCCCCGTCCGATGGCCGCAGGGTAGCGGTGAACATTCTGGCTACCAGGTCATTTCAGGCGAGAGGGACAGTGCACATCACAGACTGCGTCCGGCGATCCAGCAGATCGAGCAACCCGTCGCACGTCCGGAGAGAACCACGATGACGATCGTCGACTGACATGTGGAGGACTTTGTCCAGTGTTGGGGGAAGGCGCCGACGAAGAGCTGACCGACGGCGCTTCTTCCCGCGCTCGGCACCGACACGGTGAGCCGCTGCGCAGTGGGCGACCGCCGACCGCGGCGGTGGCGACTTCATGCAACTCGCGAACGCTCGTGTGCCGGTCCCAGATGATCCAGATGATGCAGCGTTGACAGCTTCGTCCGCGATCCGCGGCCAGAAGCATTGCCCGGACGGCGTCTTCGATGCCCACCCACCTCCGACGAGCAGCCGAAGTAGAACGGTAACTGCCCGGTGGCGTCGCCGTCCGCGCCGGCGTAGGCCACGGACATGCCCATCGCGCCCAAACCGATGCGACCGACGCCGAGGCCACCCAGATTCGCTCGTTTCATCAGGTCATTGTGCCGCAGGCGACTTCGGGCCACGGCGCGGGTACCGTGACGCGGGTGCAGCGTATGGACCATTCGGCGACATGATGGACGACGCGACCACCACCCGGCAGGCGCGCAATCTCGCCGTCGACTTCTACCGGGTTTCCGGGGTGGCGCTGATCGTGCTGGGGCATTGGCTGGCCGGTTCGGTGACGTACCACGGCGGACATTTCGGTCGGCAGAATCCGCTGGTCGATCTGCCGTGGACCCAGTGGTTGACCTGGATCTTCCAGGCGGTTCCGGTGTTCTTCCTGGTCGCCGGTTATGCCGGTGGCATCTCGTGGACGCGCCGGCGCGCCGGCGACGACTTCTCCCGCCACGCGTGGACGCGGCATCGGCTGGCCCGCGTCCTCGGGCCGACGGCGGTGTACGTCGCGCCCGTGTGGGTCGCCGTGGCCGTCGCGGAATTCCTCGGAGTGTCCGGCTCCCTGCTGGACTACGCGGGCTGGGCGGTGGCCATGCATCTGTGGTTTCTCGCCATCTACCTGATCGTGGTGTCGCTGACCCCCATCGCGGTTGCCGCGCAACGGCGTTGGGGCCTCGGGGTGCCGGCGGCGCTGGCGGTCGGGGTCATCGCGATCGACGCCGCCTCCCTGCACGGCCACATTCCCTACCTCGGATGGCTGAACTACGTGTTCTGCTGGGGGCTGTTCTACCAACTCGGAATCGCCTGGCACGCTGGCCTGCTGGGCGGGCTCAGGCCGCTGCTGCTGGCGACCGGGGCGGCGCCGGCGCTGGCACTGCTGATCTGGCGGGGCCGATACCCGGTCAGCATGATCGGTGTTCCCGGCCAGGCCATCGAGAACACGACACCTCCGACCGTGGCGATGTTGGCGTTCGGGTGTACTCAGGCCGGGCTGGCGATCGCGCTCGCTCCCGCAATCAACCGGGCGTTGGGCGCCGGTTGGGTGCGGCGCGCGTTGTCGGTCGCCAACACCAATGTGATGGCGCTCTATCTGTGGCACATGATCCCGGTCGTGATCGTCGCGGGTCTCGCGTATCCGGCCGGGCTGTTGCCGCAACCTGTCGAGGGGTCGGGGGCCTGGTGGCTGGCCCGACTGCAGTGGGTTGCCATCCTGAGCGTGGTGACCGGCGCCGAGATGGTCCTGTTGGGTTGGCAGCGGCGGCTTTTCGGTGCTCCCCTGCCCACGCTGGGGTTCGGGCTCCCCGACCGCTGGGGCGAGGCCGTCACGTTGGCCGGCGCCGCGCTGGCCGTCTGCAGCCTCGAGTACCTGGCCGCCGACGGCTTCGCTCCCGACGGGCGCTTCCCGTGGGCGACCGCGGTGGTGTTCGCGGCCGGGCTGGTCCTGGTGATGTTGCGACCCGCGGATTCCCGACTCAGCCCGTGAAACCGTGGTAGTGCATGACGTGCTTGATGCGGGTGTAATCCTCCAACCCGTACAAGGACAGGTCCTTGCCGTACCCGGAGTGTTTGAAGCCGCCGTGCGGCATCTCGGCCACCAGCGGGATGTGGGCATTGATCCACACGCAGCCGAAGTCCAGCTGGGCGGCCATCCGCGCCGCCGTGTCGGCGCTGCGCGTCCACACCGATGACGCGAGCCCGTATTCGGTGCCGTTGGCCATGGCGACCGCCTGGTGTTCGTCGCCGAACCGCTGCGCGGTCATGACCGGTCCGAAGATCTCGGTCGCGACCAATTCGTCGTCCTGGTGCAGGTCGGCGATCAGGGTGGGCTCGTAGAAGAAGCCGGCGCCGTCCTTGCGGCGGCCCCCGGTCAGGACCCGGGCATGCTCCGGCGTGCCCGACACCAGGCCGGCGACCTTCTCCAGCTGGTTTGCGCTGTTGATCGGCCCGTACAGGATGTCCTCGTCGGCCGGGTCGTAGCCGGTCTTGATCTCGCCCACCGCGTCTGACATGGCCGCGAGAAACTCGTCGTAGATGCCGTCGCCGATGATCATGCGCGTGGCCGCGGTGCAGTCCTGCCCGGCGTTGAAGTAGCCCGCCTCCGTGAGCCCGCGCACGGTGGCCGCGATGTCGGCGTCGTCGAAGACGATCACCGGCGCGTTGCCGCCGAGCTCCAGGTGCGCGCGTTTGAGGTCCTTGGCCGCGCTGGTTGCCACGGCCATGCCGGCCCCGACGGAGCCGGTGATCGACACCAGCTGTGGCACCGGGTGCGCGACGAGCTGCGCGCCGGTGTCGCGGTCGCCGCAGACCAGGTTGCACACCCCGGCGGGGAAGATCTCCTGCATTTTCTCCACCAACCAGAACGCCGACGCCGGCGTGGTGTCCGACGGTTTGAGCACCGTCGTGCAGCCGGCAGCCAGCGCCGGCGCGAACTTCCACACCAGCATCAGCATCGGGTAGTTCCACGGCGCCACCTGGGCGACCGGGCCAACAGGTTCGCGGCGCACCGAGGAGGTATAGCCCCGCATGTACTCGGCCTGGGCACGGCCTTCGAGGACCCGTGCGGCGCCGGCGAAGAACCGGAGGTGGTCGAGCACCTGCGGGATCTCCTCGGTAGTCGTCAATCCGATTGGCTTACCGGTGTTCTCGCTTTCGATCGCCACGAGTTCGTCGGCGTTGTCCTCGATGACGTCGGCGAGTTTGAGCAGGGCCCGCTGCCGGTCGCCGGGGGTGCGCCAGCGCCATGATCGGAATGCCCGTGCCGCCGCCGTGCATGCCCGGTCGACGTCTTCGGCCGACGAGTTGGGTGCCACGGCATAGATTTCCCCGGTGGCGGGGTTGACGATATCCATCAGCTCTCCGTGGCCCGCGGCCTGGATCCGGCCGTCGATGATGTTGTGGAATACCTTCTTGTCCGGCATGGGTGTCACCTCCGTGGTGTGCAGTGTTGGGCGTCCCCACCGCCGCGATGGCAGTCGATTACCGAGGTGGGCGCCACGTCCAAGGCCGGCGTGCGATCGAAGAACCCGACAGGCTTGAGCCAGAACGACACCGTGTCGACCGGCATGATCGGCCAGTCCTCCGGACGGGTGATGTGGTGGATGCCGAAGGTGTACCAGAGCACCACGTCGGTGTTGTGGATGGGGCGGTTGGCCGCGGTCCAGCGGGGCAGGCCGAGACCGGGCCCGCTCTGGTTCACGAACTCGCCTGCCGGCCAGCGCTCGTCGGGACGGTTCGGCGTGACCCACACGGTGTGTCCGATGACTCCGGCGCGCTGCAGGACCGGCGAGTCCCAATCGAACATGGACGGGATCGCCCCGCCCGGCACGAGCTTGTAGGAGGGGTGGGTGCCCAGGCCGTTGGTGACGTTGTCGTTGACCACCCGCCACGCCCGCTGGGTCTCCCAGCAGTAGTCCTGC
>NZ_JBYCLC010000315.1:0-2010 GCF_057473685.1 Mycobacterium sp. TH-M116
GCAACGCCCCACCGCAGCGCGGCGTTGGGTCCACTGCGTCCAGTCTCCGCCCGGGGTCGCACGACGAAGGAGAACCGTTGGCCCGGAGCGGCTTCGACTACATTGGCGCGTGCGCCTTCACGACCGGAGTCGGTTCGTTGCCAGCCTCTTCGGGAGCGTTCTCCGCACGCCACTCGGGAATCACGGTGATCTCGCAGACGGCGACCTAGCTCGATTCCGTGGGGACCTGCGCATCGGCCGATGCCGTGGTCAGCCATTCACCGCCTGGTCGCGGGCCCATCGGTAGTCCGCCTTGCCCGAGGGACTGCGCTCGATGGCCGCCCGGAAGACGACAGCCTTGGGCAGTTTGTAGCGGGCCAACGACGTCGCGGCGTGCGCCACCAGTTCCCCGGCGTCGGCGTGCGCGCCTTCGGCCAGCGCCACGACGGCAACCACCTCCTGGCCCCAGCGTTCGCTGGGCCGGCTCGCGACCACCACGTCGGCCACTGCGGGATGCGACGCGATCGCGGTTTCGACTTCCTCGGCGAAGATCTTCTCGCCGCCGGAGTTGATCGTCACCGAATCGCGGCCCAGCAGTTCGATGCTGCCATCGGCGCGATGGCGGGCGCGGTCGCCGGGAACCGCGTAACGAGCCCCGTCGATCACCGGGAATGTCTTCGCGGTCTTGGCCGCATCACCTTTGTAGCCGAGTGGAATGTAGCCGCGTTGGACCAGCCACCCGATCCCGTCGTGGCCGGGCGGCAGAATGGCGGACAGATCTTCGGCTGCCACAAAGGTGTTCGGTCCGGCGTTGAAGATGCCCGTCGACACCGCTCCCGGCACCGACATGTGGTGCATCTGCGCCCCGGTCTCCGAGGATCCGACTCCGTCGACGACAACCGCGTTCGGCAGCACGTCGATCAGCCGTTGCTTGACGAACGGGGTCAGCAGGGCGCCGCCGTTGGCGACGACCGCCAGCGACGACACGTCGGCGATCCTCTTTTCGATGGCGGCTGCCAGCGGGCGTGCCATCGCGTCGCCCACCACCGTCACGACCGTCACTTTCTCCCGTTCGATGGTGCGGACGACGTCCTCGGCATCCAAATGGTCTACCACCGAGGGAAATACGACGGACTGACCGGTGCTGATCGCCGTCATCACGCTCCACTGGGCGGCACCGTGCATGAGCGGTGGCAGGACCATCACCGTGGTGCCCGGCCCCGCGGTGGTCCGCGCGACGATCTCCTCGACGGACTGCGCGGGTTCGCCCGTCACGAGGTTGCGCCCACCGAAGGACGTCATGAAGATGTCGTGCTGGCGCCACAGCACGCCCTTGGGCATTCCGGTGGTGCCGCCGGTGTACAGGACGTACAGGTCGTCGGGCGAGTGCCGCACCGGCGGCAGCTCCGGCGAAACCGAGGCCAGGGCGGCCTCGTAGTCCACGGCTCCGTCCAGTAGGTCGTTACCGGAGTCGTCGGCGATCTGGATCAGCACGCGCAGGTGCGGCAGGCCGGGCAAGATCTCGGCTACCCGTGGTGCGAACGCCGCACGGTAGACCAGCGCGCTCGCCCCGGCATCCGCGAGCAGGTACTGCAGCTCGTTCCTGACGTACCGGAAATTGACGTTGAACGGCGCGAGGCGGGCGGCGAACGCGGCGAGCAGCGCCTCGACGTACTCGTTGCCGTTGTAGGCGTAGATGCCGAGTAGGTCCTGGCCGGCCTCGTGCCCGGCCAGTGCGGAACGCTCGGTGTGGCAGCCCAGTCCCCGCGAGTGCAGATAGGCGGCCAGCCGGTTCGACCGCTCGACCACCTGTGCATAGCTGTACCGCCGGTCGCCCTGAATCAGCAGGTCGCGGTCGGGAATCGCGCCCGCAACCGCCGCTACGACGGCGGGCACGGTGAATTCTGTTGCGCTTTGCGGCATCGTGCCTCTCACGGCTGGTGGGTGAGTAGTCGGACCATCAGCCCGTGGGCTTCGGTGAGCAGCCTACCGTCGGCGGCTGTCGTCATAGCGGAGATGGAGATCTTCCTG
>NZ_JBYCLC010000316.1:0-24810 GCF_057473685.1 Mycobacterium sp. TH-M116
CCCTGATCGCCCATCGGTTCCCAGCCGGGTTCGGAGAAGAACTCCGCCTTGAACGGCACACCGCAGTCGACGAGCCAGTCGAAGTGGGCGACGCTGCCGGCGCAGTAGTCGGCGATGCGCTCCGCGTCAGCACCCGGGCCCATCGCGACGTCGAGGAAGGCTGCCATGTTGTCGACGGAATCGTCGAAGCCACAGGCCCTTTGCAGCGGCGTGCCGCCACCGAGGTAGATGAAGCCGCCGGCCATGGCCGCCGCGCCGCCCCAGGAGCCGGTGCGTTCGAGCACCAGGACGTCGGCGCCGGCGCGGGCCGCTTCGACCGCCGCGGCGGCCCCGGCGATGCCGTATCCGGCGATCACGACGTCGGCCTCGTCGTCCCAGGAGGTGATCGACGCCGCCGGGACCGGGATGACGTCGGTATCGGGCGTCATAACCGCATCGCCGCGGGCATCTCGCCGATCCACTGGTGGCCCCAGTAGCTGTCGGCGGTGATTTCCTCAGCCGTGTAGTAGTTTTCGTCGACCCGCATGCCGTCGGTGCCGAACTCGATGTCCCAGTCGCCGGGGGCGCGCACATAGAACGACACCATTTTGTCGTTGGTGTGCCGGCCGAGCGTGGAGGAGAGCTGGAATCCTTCGGCGTTGACGCGGTCCAGCGCCTGACCCACCGCGTCGAGGGTGTCGACCTCGACCATGATGTGCACCAGGCGCGGGTCGCGCTGGTGCGCGGCCGGCACGATCGCCAGGCTGTGGTGTCGCTCGTTGATGCCGAGGAAGCGCACCCGCACCGGGCCGAACTCCTTGGGCAGCGGAACCCGGAACGCGCCGCGGGACCGGAACCCCAGTACCTCGGTGTAGAAGTCGAACAGGCCGCCCGGGTCAGTGGCGGGCAGCACGACGTGGCCCATGCCCTGGTCGCCGGTGACGAACTTCGCGCCGAACGGGGTGATCACCGGGCTGTGGTCGAGCACAGCGCCGTGGAAGACCTCGCACGTGATGCCGGCGGGGTCCTCGAAGGTGATCGCCTCCTCGACGCGACGGGCCTCGGCCTCGTCGTCGGTGAGGTGCTTGAACGCCACCCCGGCGCCGTCGAGGGCGGCCATGACCCGCTTCAGGCCGGGGTGGTCGCGCACCTCCCAGCCCACGGTCCGGATTCGTTCGGTCTCCCCGGGCAGCACGATCAGCCGGGCCGCGCGCTCGTCCATCCGCAGATACAGCGCTGCGGGGTCGGGCCCCTTCCCCTCGGCGAAGCCCAGGACGCCGAAGGCGAACTGCCGCCACCGGTCGATGTCGTCAGTTGAAATAGTAACGTAGCCAAGGCTTTTCAAGTCGGACACAGCGGCAGGCCTCTCAGATCAGCGCCCGCAGCGGGCCCGGGGGCGGCTCGACACCCAGCGAACTCAGGGCCGACGCGTGGTAGATGGTGCCGGGGACATGGATGGCGTGCATCTGCCCGACATGCACGTCGCGCCAGTAGCGCTGCAGCGGCTTGTCCATCCGCGACGCGTTGCCACCCGATCGGGCGAAGATCTCGTCGACCGCCGACACCGCGCGCCACACCGCGCGCACCTGGGTGCGCCGACCCGCCGCCCGGTCGGCGAACGACACCTCCTTGCCTGCGGCGACCATGTCGTAGATGCGGTCGGCGTTGGCGAGCAGTTCCTGGCGGGCGGCGTTGATGTCGGCTGCGGCCTCGCCGATGGCGTACATGACGTAGGGGTCGTCCTTGATCGCGGTTCCGGTGGCGCCGACACGTTCGCGCTGATAGTCCAGGTGTGCGGCCAGTGCGCCCTCGGCGATCCCGATGGTCGCCGCGGAGATCCCCAGCGGGAACATCGTCGACCACGGCATCAGATACAGCGGCTCGGTCATCCCGGCCTCGCGCTGGGCGGTGCCGTCCATCACCTTGGTGGCGTCCATGGTCCGGTACGACGGCACGAAAGCGTCGGAGACGATGACGTCTTTGGAGCCCGTTCCGCGCAGCCCCACCACATTCCAGGAGTCTTCGACGATCTGGTAGTCCCTGCGGGGCAGGATCATGTGCAACATCTGCGGCGGCATGGTCGGGACGCCGTTGGCGTCGCCGAGCATGGCGCCCAGGATGATCCAGTCGCAGTGGTCGGTGCCCGAACTGAACTGCCAGCGGCCGTTGAAGAGATAACCCCCATCGACAGGCTTGGCGACGCCCTGCGGCGCGTACGGGGAGGCCATCCACGTGTCGACGTCGTCGGCCCAGATCTCGGCCGCGACTCTCGGGTCGGCGTACGCCAACTGGTAGGGGTGCACGCCCACCACGCCGACGATCCAGCCGGCGGCCGGATCGAGTGCCGCGGTGGCCATCGTCGTCTCGGCGAACTCGCGGGGGTGGACCTCGAAGCCCTGGTAGCTCTTGGGCTGCAGTAACCGGATCAGGCCGGCTGCCTTCATCAGCTTCACCGAGTCATCGGTGAGCCGGCCGATCCGCTCGGATTCCACGGCCTGGTCGCGTAACTGGTCGGCCATCGCCACGACCCGGTCAAGTACCCGTTCGCTCATTTTCCTCGTCCTTACGTGTGTGGGCTTACTGAATGGTTTACCGCAGTCCATGCGCCGACTCTCTGATGATCCCGATCAGCGGGCGAAATCGGGTCGAAATCGATGTGCGAATTTCTCGCCGACACAACGGCAGCTGCGGCCCGAACACGTCGAGTTCGACGCCGTCGGCGCCCTCCTCGGCGAACCGCTCACAGTGGCAGCGGCCGGTGCCTCGCGCGGCCCGGGTCACCATGACCACGCGACCACGCAGACCCGGGATCACGATGCCTTGATCAGCGAGAACCCTGTGTAACCGGCCCCGGCGACCTGGTCGCAGATTTCCAGATACACCCCGAACCCGCCGATGAAAAGCATGAACACCCGCGGCTTGCCGGGGACGTTGGCGCCCAGATACCAGGAGTCGGCCCTGGTGAACAGGGTGGCCTCGGCCCGGCGGGCGCACTCGACGCCCCAGTCGTCGACGGCGTCCGGGGTCGCCTCGATCGCCACGTAGCCGTGAGCGTCAAGATAGGCGATGCACGCGGCGATCCAGTTCACGTGCGCCTCGGCGTGCAGCACCATGTTGGCCAGCACCGCGGGAGCACCCGGACCACACACCGCGAACATATTGGGGAACCCGTCGATGCCCAGGCCGAGATAGGTGCGCGGCCCGTCGCTCCAGTAGTCACGCAGCCGCCTGCCGCCCCTACCCACGATCTCGATCTTGGCCAGTGCGCCGGTCATCGCGTCGAAACCGGTGGCGAGCACGATCATGTCCAGGTCGTAGTGGGCGTCGCTGGTGTTGATCCCGGCAGCGTCGACGGAGACGATCGGGGTTTGGCGAACGCTGACCAGTTTCACGTTCGGACGGTTGAACGTCTGAAAGTAGTCGGTGTCGGTGCAGATGCGCTTGGTGCCGATCGGGTGGTCGTTGGGGATCAGCAGTTCGGCCACCGCCGGGTCGTCGATAATGGCCCGGACCTTCTCCTCGTAGAACTTGCGGGCTTCGTCATTGGCGGCCAGGTCGGTCATCTGGTCTGAGAAGGTCTTGGAGAACAGCACACCGCCCAGATCCCAGCGCTTCTCGAACGCCGCGCGTCGTTCCTCAGGTGTGGCCTCCATCGTCAGCTTGGGGTGCGCGACATGGGGCGAGCCGCCCGAGCTGCGCCACGACGCTCGCCGCCGCTGCGCGTAATTTGCCTTCACCTCGGCGCGATCGGAGTCGGTGAGCGGGCGGTTGCCCGCGGGAACACTGTAATTCGGGGTCCGCTGGAAGACATACAGCTGTGACGCATCTGCGGCGATGATCGGGATCGACTGGATACCAGAGGAACCGGTGCCGATGACCGCGACCCGTCTGCCGGTGAAGTCCACCGGCTCGTGCGGCCACGCGGCGGTGTGGTGCACCTCCCCGGCGAAGGTGTCCAGACCGGGGAATTGCGGGGTCATCGCCGCGGACAGCGGACCTGTGGCCATCAGGCAGAAGCGGGCGGTGACACACTCACCCGTGTCAGTGGTCACCGCCCAACGCAGCCTCTGCTCGTCGAGCACCGCGGACGTGACCCTGGTGTTCAGGGTGATGTCCCGGCGCAGATCCAAGCGGCCGACGACCCAGTTCATGTAGGCCAGGATCTCGGCCTGGGTGGCGTACTTTTCCGACCAGTCCCATTCCTGCTGCAATTCATGGGAAAACGAATAGCAGTAGTCCACGCTCTCGACGTCGCACCGGGCACCGGGGTACCGGTTGAAGTACCACGTGCCGCCGACATCGGGGCCTGCCTCGAACACCCGGACGGTCAACCCGTCGGACCGTAGCCTGTGCAGCGCATACAGACCGGCAAAACCGGCCCCGACCACCACCACGTCTATGGCCGCAGCCACCGGCCGATCACCGCCACTATTCACACGGTCAACGGTAGATCCTGCCGGCCGCAGGCAGGCGCGGCGTCCCGGTGACCGGACTGCAGGATGGCCAGTCTCCCGGGTGGACCGATCGACACCGTGGTGGTTCCGGACAGCACACCGCCGGAATCACTTCGCGCGCTGCGACGCTCGATATTGGCGAGGATGCCTGGCGCGCCATGCTGGATGTCATTCTCACGGGCGTATGGCATACGTGCTGCGCCGGCGCGCAGCACCTGATTGCGCGTGGCGCGGGCGCCATGATCGTGACGAATTCCATCGCCGGACTGCGCGGTCTGGTTGGTGTGGCCCACTACGCCACCGCCAAGCACGGGGTGGTCGGGCTGATGCAGATCCTCGCTAAAGGGCTTGCGCCGCATAATATCCAGGTTAATTGTGGGCATCCCACCAATGTCGACACGCCGCTGATCCAAAACGACGCGGTCCGCGGTGCATTCCGCCCTGACTCGGATCGGCCACCCACCCGCGCCGAATTCGCCGAGGCGGCGCGGATCATGAACAAGTACAGGTTCCGAGTTCGCCAAACAGTTGGCGGCCGACGGATTCAATGTGGTCCTGATCGCCCGCAAGCCGGGATCGTTGCGGCGCACCGCGCGGGCGTGCCGCGAAATCGGGGTAGACGCTTCCGAAAAGCCAGGCGTCGAGTGCACTGCTCACGGAGTGAGATTCCCCGCCCAGCCGGCCGGGCCGGGTCCGGCGCTACCGCGACAGGAACGCCAGCACGGTGCTCTCGAACGCCTCCTTGGCCTCGATCATCGCCCAGTGCCCGGACTTGGGGAAGATGTGCAGTTCGGCGTTGGGGATGGTGCGCATCGGGATGAGTGCCATGTCGGGTGGGCTCACCCTGTCGTCGCGGCCCCATGTCAGCAGCGTCGGGGCGGCCAGCTTGTGCATGGTCGCCCACGGCATCGGCCGGTCGGAGGCCTCCATCGCCGCGGTCATCGCGGCGAACGCCGCCTTGCCGTACATGCGGCGCGCGGCGGCCAGCGTCTCGGGGTCGGTGGCCAGCTGCCAGCGTTCCTCGATCAGCTCGTCGGTGATCAGCGACTGGTCGTAGACCATCGATTTGAGCCAGTCCACCAGCCGTTGCCGCGTGGGGTCCTCGGTGAACTCCTGCAGCAGCCGGATGCCCTCGCTGGGACTGGCGCTGAAGATGTTCGTGCCGATCCCGCCGATCGTCACCAGCCGGCCGATGCGGTCCGGGTTGCGGATCGCGAAGTTGATGCCGACCCCGCCGCCCATCGAGTTGCCGATGACGTGGACCCTCTCGACGCCGAGCGCGTCCAGGAACGGCACGACGGCGCCGTGCGCGGTCACCATCGGATGGCCCCCGACGTCCGGGCTGACGCCGAAGCCGGGGAACTCGAGGATCAGGCAGCGGTAGTGCTCGGCGAAGCCGGGCAGCAGTCCCCGGAAGTTGCGCCAGCCGGTGACCCCGGGGCCGGAGCCGTGCAGAAACAGCAGCACCGGGCGGGAGCCGGGGCCGCAGTCGTAGTACCGCAGGGTGCCCTTGGGGGTTTCGACTTCGCGCAGGTCGTCTTCGACGGCGATCGGTTCAGAAGTGTTGGCCACGCCTGTCACCCTGCCATGGCTGCGCGCCGAATGGACAGCGCCGTTCCGCATGCCGGTCATCCGGCGACGAGCGCCCAGCGCTGAGCCGGGCGCCATCCGGGCCATGGACCAGTTGGGAGCCGCCGCAGATCGACGAGGTCCGCGCTACACGGCCGTCATCGGACGAGGTAGGGCCGGAAGTGGCTCGTGGTCGCCGGGGTGACGCCGTTCAGGTCGAAAATCGCGATCACCGCGCGCAGCAGGTCGGGGGACCACTCATGGAACGGATGCTCGTCCACCCGGGCGAGTAGCTCGCAGCGAAGATAGTCGAGGTCCAGTTGTCGGTCGTTGGTCATGAGCGGGTGGGCGGTGGCTGGCGCATCGACCCAGGCTCCTTCCCGAAGGTTGGGCGATTACTTAGGCGCCCTCTGGTTTTCGTCTTCGCGCGGTGTCTCATCTCAACCGACGGTAAGCCCGGAGCCCAGCGCGTGTACAGCCCAGCGGCCCGACTCGAACCCAATTCCCGGCGGAAAATCAGCAGGTTGTCAGCTTCGCGGCGCCGTGAGCGCCGCAGTGGAGACGCCGCGTTGCATCGCGGTTTCCGGCAGACGTCTGCGACCTGGATCGGTGTCCAACGTTTGCCCGGCGTCAGCCAGCACTACTCACAGCGAACCGGTGTGCGAATCATGCATGCCGAACCTGCGTTGCCGCTGCGATCAGCTGTTCGACCCGCGGGGCGGAATCAGCGTCGCCGACGATGCCATCGAGGACGGCCTCGACGGGCTTCGCTGGCTGCGGGAAAGCGGTTATCAGGGCGGGCAAATCGTCGTGGCCGGCGACTCGGCCGGGGGATACCTGGCGTTCATGACCGCGCTCTCCGCCATCCGCGCCCGTGTCGACAAGCCGGCGGGCATCGCGACGATCTCACCGCTCGCGGATGCGGACCCGGCGGAAAAATTGATGCACCCCAATGCCCGCCGGTGCTCTATGTTCACGCGCGCCGCGTTGTCGATATTCGCCCGATATCTCGGGGAAGTGCAACTTCCCGGCACGGACGGCTCCGCGGGCCCCGTCGTCTCGCCGGTAGATGCCGACCTGTCCACCTTGCCCCCGGTGACCATCCACGCAAGCTCGGACGAACTGCTGCTGCCCGACGCTGAGCTGATGGCACAACGCCTGGAAGCCGCGGGAATCCGCTGCGAACTGCATCTTTGGGACGGACAGATCCACGATTTCCCGTTGGCGGCCGATATTTTGCCCGAAGGGCGCAGCGCTATTCGCCACATCGGCGATTTCGGCAAAGAGGTCACCGCCGAACGCAACGAGCTGCCCGACGAGCGCGCAGGCACGCCGTGGACGCGCAACGTGCCGGCGATCACCGGCGTGGGATAGCCTGTGCGCTGCGAAAAATATTGTGCCGCAGAGCAACAAGACGTGAAATCCGGCCAGGGGCGATCTCCGCTGCTCCCGCCGGTCAGCAGCGCTCGTCTCCCGCACATCGTCGGGGATTTCGTTGCCGCTGTCGTGCAGGGACGACGGGGTGTCACCCTTGGGATCCGGTCCGATGGACGACCGTAGCGTCTGGCTCCGATCGGTCGTGCTGCCGATACAGTGAAGAGGATGAGTCGACCAGCCCCGCCCGTGCTGACCGTGTGCTATGAGGGCTCCGAGCGAACCTTCGCAGCTGGAAGCGATGTCGTGATCGGGCGCGACCTGCGTGCGGACGTCCGCGTCGGGCACCCGCTGGTCTCGCGGAACCACCTGATCGTGAGGTTCGACCAGGACCGCTGGATCGTCGTCGACAACGGAAGTCTCAACGGCCTGTACGTCAACAACCGCCGGGTCCCGGGCGTCGACATCCAGGACGGCCTGCGGGTCAACATCGGCAATCCGGACGGTCCCGCGATGACGTTCGAGGTCGGCCGTCGCGGCGCCTCGGCGGGGCGGCCTCCGCCGACGACCTCGATGCCGATCGTCGATCCGCGCGGCGCCGCCGACGGGGCCCCCACCCAGTACCAGGCGCAGCCCGTCGCGCACCGGGCCGGCCGGCCGTATCAACCACCGTCGGCTTCGTTCCGGCACCTTGCGCAACCACCCAGTGGCCCGCAGCAAAGCCACCCGAGTGGGCCACTGCCGGGCCAGCCGGCGAAACCGCCATCCCGCCATCCGGGCAGCGCGCACCACGTGGGCCCGACCAGCGGGCCGCATCAGGGGCCGCAGATTTACCGGCCGCCACCGATGCCGGTGCCCGCGACAGCGTCAGACGGGCCCAGAGCGGTCGAGACCGGCCGCATCGGTGCAGACCCCACCAACATCGCGACGTCGATGATGCGGATACTGCGCGCGGGCAGATCGGCCCCGGAGTCGGTCCCGGGGGCGATCAAGATCGGCCGGGCCAACGACAACGACATTGTCATCCCGGAGGTGCTGGCGTCCCGTCACCACGCCACTCTGGTCCCGACCGACCGCGGCACCGAGATCCACGACAACCGCAGCATCAACGGCACCTTCGTCAACGGAGCCAGGGTCGACTCGGCACTGCTGCACGACGGCGACGTGGTCACGATCGGCAACATCGATCTCGTCTTCGCCGGCGGTGCGCTGGTGCGCAACGACAGGACCGCGACCGCGACACCCACCGGCGGCCTCGACGTGCGTGGCGTGACGTGGACCATCGAGAACAACAAGACGTTGCTGGACAACATCTCGATGGGGGCGCACCCAGGAACGCTGACGGCCGTGATCGGACCCTCGGGCGCGGGCAAGTCCACGTTCGCCAGGTTGGTCGCCGGCTACACGCACCCGACCACCGGCACGGTGACGTTCGAGGGCCACAACGTCCATGCCGAATACGCCTCGCTGCGCAGCAGGATCGGCATGGTCCCGCAGGACGACGTCGTGCACGGTCAGCTGACGGTGCACCAGGCACTGATGTATGCCGCCGAACTCCGGTTGCCGCCGGACACCACCACAGCGGACCGGGCCCAGGTGGTGGCCCGGGTGCTCGAGGAACTCGAGATGACCCAGCACCTGCAGACCCGCGTCGACAAGCTCTCGGGTGGCCAGCGCAAGCGCGCGTCAGTGGCGCTGGAACTGCTCACCGGCCCGTCGCTGCTGATCCTCGACGAGCCGACCTCGGGTCTGGACCCGGCCCTGGACCGCCAGGTCATGACGATGTTGCGGCAGTTGGCCGACGCGGGCCGCGTGGTCCTCGTGGTCACCCACTCGCTGACCTACCTCGACGTCTGCGATCAGGTGCTGCTGCTGGCCCCCGGCGGCAAGACCGCGTTCTCCGGGCCGCCCACCCAGATCGGTCCCGCGATGGGGACGACGAACTGGGCTGACATCTTCAGCGCTGTGTCCAACGACCCCGACGGGGCCCGCGCCCGCTATCTGGCGCGGACGGGTCCGCCGCCACCGCCACCGCCGGCGGAAAAACCCGCCGAACTGGGCGATCCGTCCCACACAAGCCTGGTCCAACAGTTCTCCACCATCGCCAGGCGGCAGATGCGGTTGATCATCTCCGACCGCGGCTACTTCGCTTTCCTGGCGGTGCTGCCCTTCATCATGGGTGCGCTGTCGATGTCGGTGCCGGGCAGTGTCGGCTTCGGCGTCCCCAACCCGATGGGCGCCGCCCCCGATGAGCCCGGGCAGATCCTGGTGCTGCTCAACGTCGGGGCGGTGTTCATGGGAACCGCACTGACGATCCGCGATCTGATCGGCGAGCGGCCGATTTTCCTGCGGGAACAAGCGGTCGGCCTGTCCACTTCTGCCTATCTGCTTGCCAAGGTCTGCGTCTACACGGTGTTCGCGGTGATCCAGTCGGCGATCGTGACGGTCATCGTGCTGATCGGCAAGGGCGGCCCGACCCAGGGGGCCGTCGCGTTGGGCCACCCCGGCTTCGAGCTGTTCGTGGACGTCGCGTTGACGTGCATCGCCTCGGCCATGCTCGGGTTGGCGCTGTCCGGCGTCGCCAAGTCGAACGAACAGATCATGCCGCTGCTGGTCGTGGCGGTGATGTCGCAGCTGGTGTTCTCGGGCGGCATGATTCCGGTCACCGACCGTATCGGGCTCGACCAGATGTCCTGGGCAACGCCGGCAAGGTGGGGTTTTGCGGCGTCAGCGTCCACCGCGGACCTGCTCAAGCTGGAGCCGGGTCCGGTGACCCCGAAGGATTCGCATTGGCGTCACAGCCCCGGCGCATGGTGGTCCGACATAGCCATGCTGCTGGTGATCAGCATGGTCTACCTGACCTTCGTGCGGTGGAAGATTCGCCTCAAGGGTGGCTGAGAACCCGCCGGCGATGGCGACGATCGCGACGTCTCACGCGGTATGTCGCCAAATGTCAGGCACCTTTGCGGGTCACCTGTTCCGCGGCCTCGCGCATCCGGTCGGATAGTTGCAGCAGATCGTGCTCGCCGACCCCGTGGGGCAGGGTGTACGCCAGCTGGCGCAACTCGACGGCGTAGGTACGCAGTTCCTGGCGAAGGCGTGTCTCAACAGTGGGCATGTGTTTCTCCCCGTGCTCTTCGGATCGAGCGGTACGCCTGATTCCGGACCAGTCGATCCCATGATCCTTGCAGGCCAGCCGTGAGCCCGCGAGGGTCGAGGCGCGGTTTTACCGGAGTTTGACAGGGCGTTAACAGTTTGACACCCGCATGCCGTTTGAGGTGCACTTCATTGCTGCCGTTCATGCAAAATGGCTGCCGTTCATGCAAACGGAGCCGCGGCCGTCCTATCACCCGCCGACCCGCGCACCGCGCAGCGCCGCCTCCGACGCCGGCGTTGCTGAGCGCGGCTAAGCAAACTGTTAGGGTTCGCGCTAGACCGCAGCGGCAAAGGGGCCGGAATGGATTTCGAACTCGACGCCGGCCAGCGTGCCTGGCTGGCCGAGGTCCGCGAATTCCTGCGCGTCAACGTCACCCCCGCGCTACGCGCCGAACTAGCCCAGCACGATCTCGAGTTCCCCAACGGTGAGCTCGCGCGTTTCCGCCGCCAGATCGGCGAGCAGGGCTGGTTCGGACTGAGCTGGCCGCGCAAGTACGGCGGGCTTGGAGGCGAACGGGGCCTCGGCGCGGTGTATCAGCACCTGCTGATGAGCGAATTCGAATACTGGGGCGTGCCGGGTCCGGACCTGACCGTCACGTCGGTGGCGCCGATGATCATGCGGCACGGCACCGAGCAGAACAAGGCCGAATGGCTGCCGCCCATCGCCAGAGGCGAGATGGTCTGCGCCGTCGGCTATTCCGAACCCGACGCCGGCACCGACCTGGCCGGCCTGCGGACCCGCGCGACACGCAACGGCCGGGAGTGGGTGATCAACGGGTCGAAAATCTGGAACAGCGGTGCCCAGCGCGCCACCCACGAGTGGCTGTGCGTGCGCACCGATCCCGGCGCAGTCCGGCATCGCGGCATCTCCGTCATCATCGTCCCGATCGACAGCCCCGGCGTGCAGATCCGCCCTCTCTACGCCTGGTCGGGCTACCGGACCAACGAGGTTCACTTCCGCGACGTGCGGGTCCCGCTCACCAACCTGGTGGGCGAGGTCAACCGCGGCTGGACCTACATCACCGGAGCCCTCGACCTCGAGCGGGGCGCACTGACCAACGCCGGGGACCTGCGCCGTGCCGTGGAGGAGTTGCGGGAACTCGCGCGCAGCCCCCGCCGCGACGGCACCGTGCCCGCCGACTGCCCGGTGCTGCGCCGCCGACTGGCGCAGGCCGCAGCCGACGTGGAGGTGGCCACCCTGATGGGCTACGAGGCCGCCTCGATGCTCGACGGCGGCGTCATTCCTTCGGTGGAGGTCAGCGTCGAGAAGATCTTCACCAGCGAGCTGCGCCAGCGCATCGCGGATCTGGCGCTCGATCTGCTCGGCCCGGACGGCCTGCTGGCACATCGCAGCCCACCGGCCCCGCTGGCCGGGAAATTCGAACGACTCTACCGGGCCGCGCCGCTGATGCGCTTCGGCGGCGGCACCAACGAGGTGCTCCGTGACATCATCGCCCAGCGCGGCCACGGCATGCCCTCGTACGGACGCTGAGCGATGAGACTGCTCCCCACCGACGAACAGCGCGAGTTCGCCTCGGCGTCGCGGGCGCTGCTGGCGGCGGAATGCCCGGTGAGCCTGGTGCGCGCCCTGGGCGAACCCGGCGCCGACCGCAGCGCCCCGGCCCTGTGGAAGGCGCTGGCCGGTGCCGGGATCTTCGGGCTTGCCATCGCCGAGGAGTACGGCGGCTCCGGGGGCTCGCTCGACGATCTCGCCGTCTTCTACACCGAGACGGGCCGCGCCCTGTGTCCGACGATGGTGCACAGCACCGTGCAGGCGGTGCTGGCGATCGACCAGCTGGGTCCGCCCGTGCTGAAAGCGGCGTGGCTGCCGCCGCTGGCCAACGGCGGCATCCGCGGCACCACCGCGTTGTGGAACGCCCGCGATGCGGCCGCCGTATCGCCTGCCCTGCAAGCCGTCCCGGACCGGGCGCACTGGCGGCTCAGCGGAACCGTGGACTACGTCGCCGACGCCGACGTTGCCGACCTCGTCGTGGTGTCGGCCGCCGAGGCCGGGCGCACGCTGGCGTTCGTCGTCGACACCCGGGCCGACGGACTCGCCGTCGAGCCCCTCGACATGGCCGGCGGGCACCGGGCTTTCACCGTGCGCTTCGAAGACGTGGCGGTGCCGCCCGACGCGCTGCTCGGCGACGGCGTGGGCGAGCCCGCGCTGCGCCGGCTCGCCAACACCGCGGTGGCATTGGGATCGCTGGACCTGGTGGGCATCGGCCAGGCGGTGGTGGACCGGACCGTGGACTACACCACGCTGCGTCATCAATTCGGCCGGGCGATCGCGTCGTTCCAGGCCGCCCAGCACCTGGTCGCCGACATGCACATCGCCCTGGCCGCAGCGCGCCTGGCCGCGCATTCGGCGGTCTTCTGGATCGCGCGCGGCCACACGGCGAGCAGGGAGACGGCCATCGCCCGCATGAAGGCGGCCCGCGCAGCCCGGCTGATCACCCTGGACGCTCACCAGCTGCACGGCGGGATGGGTTACGTGACCGAGACGGACCTGCATCTGTGGAGCGAACGGGCGCGGCTGGGTTCGACGCTGGGCGGCGGGCCGGACGTCGCCGCGGCATGGCTGGAGGAGGCCCTGGAACTGGAGGAGACCTTGACAGATGAGTGAGGACACGCTGATCGACGCCGAGTCGGCGTCCCGGGTGGGCACCGTCGCCGCCTCGGCGACGGGCGAGGTGAACCGGCGCGACTGGCAGCGGTGGGCGGCGGCGGTGGGTGACCGCAACGCGCTGTGGTTCGACCCGGACTACGCCAGGGCCAACGGGTTTCGCGACGTCATCTGCCCGCCGCTGTTCCTGCAGTATTCCGTGCTGGGCGTGACGCACCTCGAGACGTTGCGGCCCGACGGATCCTCCGGCGCGGTGTCGGGCAGCCTGGCGTTTCCCCGCGCCCCCAAGCGGATGGCGGGAGGGGAGAGCTTCACCTTTCACCTGCCGTCCTATCACCGTGACCGAATCGAGATGGTGCGCACCATCGACTCGATCACCGAAAAGCAGGGGCGTTCTGGCAGATTCGTCTTGGTGACTTGGCGGACGATCTACCGCAATCAGCACGGTGATCTGGTCGCCGACGCATCGACCTCGATGATCGCCCGGCCTTAGGAGTGCCGTGACCGACCAACAGGTCTTCTTCGAAGACGTCGCCGTCGGGCAGCGCATGCCCGCGCTGACCGTCAGCGTCGACGAAACCCAGCTGTTCTTCTTCAGCGCCGCCACCTACAACGGCCACCGCATCCACTACGACAAAGACTGGGCTCACGACGAAGGCTACGACGACGTGCTCGTCCAGGGACCACTGCAGGCGGCGCTGCTGGCACGCGCGATCGGCGACTGGATCGGCGGCGGCGGCCGCCTGGTGTTCTTCTCGGTGCAGAACCGGGCCGTCGCTTATCCCGGCGAGTCCCTGCGCTTCGGCGGGGTGGTCACCGCCACGCGCCTCATCGACCGGAGCGCCGGCCTGGTGGACCTCGACATCGCCGGCCGCCGCGACGACACCGTGCTGATGCCCGGGACGGCGACTGTGCGGTTGCCCCGGCGCGGAACGCCGTCATGACAGGGCTGCGGGGCGAAGCCGCCATCGTCGGCATCGCCGAACTGCCTGCCCAACGACGGCTGACCGCGCCGCCCCTGTTCACCCTCGACCAGTACGCGGCGTTGGCGAAGATGGTCGTCGAGGACGCCGGCATCGACCCGGCCGCCATCAACGGCCTGATCACCCACGGGGTGGCCGAATCGGCGATGTTCGCGCCGGCCACGCTGTGCGAATATCTCGGCTTTCCAATAGATTTCGGCGAACGGGTCGACCTGGGCGGAGCCTCCTCGGCGGGGATGGTGTGGCGGGCCGCGGCCGCCGTGGAACTCGGTGTCTGCGATGCGGTGCTGGCCGTCGTACCCGGATCGGCGTCGCTACCCCAGTCCGACACCAGGGCGGCCGCCGCCCCGAATTGGTATGGGGCGTCGTCGAACAACTACGGCTCGCCGCAGGCCGAGTTCGAGATCCCCTACGGCAACGTGGGCCAGAACGCGCCGTACGCGCAGATCGCCCAGCGGTATGCGGCCGAGTTCGGCTACGAGCCGGCCGCGCTCGCCAAGATCGCGGTGGACCAGCGCGCCAACGCGTGCGCGCATCCGGGCGCGGTGTTCCATGGCACCCCGATCACCGTGGACGACGTGCTCGCCAGCCCGATGATCGCCGACCCGATCCACATGCTGGAGACGGTGATGCGGGTGCACGGGGGGGCGGGTGTGCTGATTGCCAACGCCGACATCGCGCGCCGAAGCCGGCACCGGCCGGTGTGGATCACCGGCTTCGGCGAGCACATCGCGTTCAAGACCCCGACCTACGCCGCGGACCTGCTGTGCACGCCGATCGCCCGCGCTGCCGACACGGCGTTCACGATGGCCGGGTTGAGCCGCTCCGACGTCGACATGGCCTCGATCTACGACTGCTACACGATCACGGTGCTGATGAGTCTCGAGGACGCCGGATTCTGCGCGAAAGGCGAAGGCATGCAATGGGTCACCGAACATGACCTGACCTACCGCGGTGATTTCGCGCTCAACACCGCCGGCGGCCAGCTCTCCTACGGGCAGGCCGGCATGGCGGGCGGCATGCACCACGTCGTCGACGGGGCGCGCCAGGTCATGGGCCGGGCCGCCGACGCGCAGGTTCCCGACTGCCAGACCGCGTTCGTCACCGGCAACGGCGGCATCATGAGTGAACAGGTCGCACTGCTGCTGGAAGGGGACTAAGGATGACCACGCCGGTGACGACGCAGAGCGAAGCGATGAGCAGGAGCGGCGCAGTGAACCCGACCGAACCCCGTCCCATCCCCGAACCCACGCCGGTCTCCCGGCCGTTCTGGGACGGACTGGCCGAGCACCGCATCCTGGTCCAGTACTCGCCGTCGGCGGGGCGCTACGTGTTCTATCCGCGCACCCTGGCCCCCGGGACGCTGGCCGACGACCTGGAATGGCGTGAAATCGACGGCGCCGGAATGCTGTACACGTTCACCGTCGCCCGCAGGCCCACCGGGCCGCCCTGGGCCGACGCGCTGCCCCAGTTGCTCGCGGTGGTCGAGTGGGACGCCGGGCCGAAGATCAGTACCGAATTGGTCGACGTCGACGCGAGCGACGTCCGGATAGGAATGCGAGTGATGCCGGTGTTCTGTGATCTCCCCGAAGCCGGGATCACCCTGCTGAAGTACCGGCCGGCATGAGCGGGCCGACGATGCGCACCCACGTCCACCGGACCCAGGTCGACGACTACCTGCGGGACATGTTGCGCGAATTGGACGCCGGGTTCCCGCGCGTCGAGACCATGACGGGTGCGGCGGCGCGGGAGGCGGTGGCCAGACGCCGCATGCCCGTCAACAACGCGGGTGACGTGCACAGCGCCGTCGACCACTCGGTGCCGGGGCCGGCCGGGGAGATCCCCGTGCGGGTCTACCACCCGCACGGCGAGCCGCGCGCCGACCGGCCCGCGATCGTGTTCTGTCACGGCGGGGGATTCGTCTTCTGCGGCATCGACTCCCACGACGGCTTCTGCCGCGCCCTGGCGCGCGGCAGCGAGGCCGTCGTCGTGTCGGTCGACTACCGGCTCGCCCCCGAACATCCCGCGCCGGCCGCCGCGCTCGACGCCTTCGCCGCCTTCTGCTGGACTGCGGATCACGCGGCGGAGCTGGGCATCGACGCGGCGCGCATCGCCGTCGCCGGTGACAGCGCCGGCGGGAACCTGGCGGCGGTCGTCGCCATCCTGTGCCGCGAGCGGGGGGGCGCCCTGCCGGCCGCCCAGGTGTTGCTCTACCCCGTCATCGACCCGTCGTTCGACACCGAGAGTTATCACCGCTACGCCCAGGGTCCCTTCAACACCCGCGCCGCGATGCAGTGGTACTGGCGTCACTACCTCGGCGGTGACGCGATCGTCGACCCGCCCTACCTCGTGGCCCCGGCGCGCGCGGCGTCGCACGCCGGTCTGCCGCCCGCGGTGGTCCTCACCGCCGGGGAGGACCCGCTGCACAGCGAGGGCTGCGACTACGCCCGCCGGCTGCACGACGCGGGCGTGCCGGTCGTGCACCGCGATTTCCCCGATATGTTCCACGGGTTCATGACGATCCCGTCGCTGGCCGCGTCGGTGCTGGCGCGCGACCTGGTCTACGCCGACCTGCGCACGCTGCTCGACCCCACGTCCGGGAGCTGAGACCGTGCCGGAGACGGTCCAACAACTGCTACGGCAACGCCGGCACGACGACACCCCCGCCGTAGCGCACGGCGACCGGACCTGGACCTGGCGGGAACACCTCGCCGAGGCCGAGGCCGAGGCGGCCGCGCTGATCGCGCTCGCCGACCCCACCCGTCCGTTGCACGTCGGCGCCCTGCTGGCCAACTCGCCGGAGATGCTACGCGCGATGGCCGCCGCCGCGCTGGGCGGCTACGTCCTGTGCGGTGTCAACACCACCCGGCGCGGCGCCGGCCTGCTGGCCGACATCCGGCGCTCCGACTGCCAGATGCTGCTCGTCGACGACGAGAATCTGCCGCTGCTGGAGGGCCTCGACCTGTCCGGCGTGCAGGTGCTGGCCGTGAGCGGATCCCGCTACGCCGGGGCGGTCGCGGCCGCGCCACCCCTGGTGGCCCACCGCGAGGTCACCGGCGCCGACACGCTGATGATGATCTTCACCTCGGGCACCAGCGGAAATCCCAAGGCCGTGCGGTTCGCGCACGGGATGGCGATCATGTGCGGGGCGAGCCTGATCTTCCAGTACGACGTCACCGCCGCCGACGTCTGCTACTTGTCGATGCCGCTGTTCCACTCCAACGGAGTCGCCGCCGGGTGGGCGGTCGGTGTCGGCTGCGGCGCCACGATGGTCCCGGCCCGGTTCTCGCCGTCGCGCTTCCTGGACGACGTGCGCCGCTATGGCGTGACCTACATGAACTACGTGGGCAAGCCGCTGGCCCTGATCCTGTCCACCCCGGAACGCCCCGACGACGCCGACAACACCCTGCGGGTGGCGTTCGGCAACGAGGCGACCGACCGCGACATCGACGAGTTCGCACGGCGTTTCGGCTGCCGGGTGATCGACAGCTTCGGTTCCAGCGAGTTCGCGGTGATCGTCGTGCGCGAGGACGGCGCCCCGCGCGGCTCGATCGGCAAGCCCTATCCGGGGGTCGGCATCTACAACCCGGCGACGTGTGAGGAGTGTGCCGTCGCCGAGTTCGACGAGAACGGCGCCCTGACCAATTTCGACGACGCGGTCGGCGAACTCGTCAACACGGCGGGCGCGGGCCCGTTCACCGGTTACTACAACGATCCCGCTGCGACGGCCGAGCGACTGCGGCACGGCATGTACTGGTCGGGCGATCTGGCCTACTGCGACGCCGACGGCTGGATCTACCTGGCGGGCCGCACCACCGACTGGATGCGGGTCGACGGCGAGAACCTGGCCGCGGCGCCCATCGAGCGGATCCTGGGGCGCATTCCCGAGGTCAGCCAAGTCGCCGTCTACGCCGTGCCCGACGAGCGGGTCGGCGACCAGGTCATGGCCGCCCTGGTCCTGCGCGCCGGAAGCCATT
This sequence comes from Mycobacterium sp. TH-M116, assembly GCF_057473685.1. Lineage (NCBI taxonomy): Bacteria > Bacillati > Actinomycetota > Actinomycetes > Mycobacteriales > Mycobacteriaceae > Mycobacterium > Mycobacterium sp. TH-M116. The sequence continues at coordinate 18,119 of NZ_JBYCLC010000316.1, forward strand.
TGGAGCCGGACGTTTTCGCGAAGTTCCTGGTCGCCCAGCCCGATCTGTCGCCGAAGGCGTGGCCACGCTACGTGCGCATCGACGCCGCCCTGCCGGTGACGGCCACCAACAAAATCCTCAAGCGTGACCTCGTCGCCGCCGGCGCCGACGCGCAGGGCGGCGTGCTGTGGACGCGGCCCGCGCGCGGCATCGCCTATTCGGCGGTCAGCGCCCCGCCCGGCTGACGGCATCGCCGGCGTCGGCCGGTTGCGGAGCTTCCCCGAACCGGGCCAGCGCGAGCGTCCCCGACACCGCGATGACGAATCCCAGCACCACCAGCCAGCCGAGGCCGTCGCGCGCACGGTCACCGAGCCACACCACGCCGACCAACGCGGGCGCGACCGTCTCACCGACCACCATCCCCGCGACCGCGGTGGTGACGGATCCGCGATGCAGTGCTGAGGTGAGCAGCAGAAATCCCACGGCGCCGCCGGCGGCCGCCGCGTAGAGGGCGGGATTGGTGTAGAACGAGCGCGCGGTGGGATCGACCACGTCGATGAGTCGCACGCCGACCTCGATGACGCCGAAACCGCTTCCGGCGCACAGTCCCAGCGCCAGCGCGCGCGGTCGGTCCGGCAGCCGGCCCGCGGCCGCGCCGGCCACGAATATCGCGGCCACCAAGCCCAACAGCGCCCAGCCCAGCCCGGCGGGGGCACGCCAGACATGCCCCGGCCCGGCGCCGAGCGCGAGCACGACCAGGCTGACGCACACCAGGCCGACCGCCGTCCATTCGGCCGGCGACAACCGTGCCGACAGCACCCACGCGGCCACGACCCCCGTGACGGCGATCGACGCGGCCAACGCCGCGGCGACGACGAAGATCGGCACCATCCGCAGCGCGGCCACTTGCAGCGCAAAGCCGAGCAGGTCGAGGACCACGCCGGCGAGATAGCGCCACTGCCGGGCGGCGCGCACCAGCAGGACCGTGTCGACACCCGAACCGCTGCCCGCTTCGACTGATCGCGTCGCTGCCGCCTGCAACACGGAGGCGGTGCCGTAGCAGACCGAGCACGCGAGGGCGAGTAGGAAGCCGATCAGCACACCCTGACATTAGGCGCACCGCGGGTATCGGCCCGTGGCCGGCGGGGACGCGACCGCCATCCTGCCCGCCAGGCGTGCCGCCCGGGTGGTCCTGCGCGCACGCCGCCCCGTCCCGTCCCTGACGACTCCGTCGACTATCCGGCCGCGGTTTTCCTATCATGTGGCGATGAGCGCCGCTGGGTTGGAGATCAGGGGTTCGCCGGCATTCGACGCGCAGGACCCGGCACGGTTCCGCGCTGAGGGCTGGTGGTCGGACGCAACGTTGTCTGAATCGGTCCGCCGCAACGCCGAGGGATCGCCCGATCGTCCCGCCTACATCGACCATCCCGGCGACGCGCTGACGTGGGCCGAATTCGATTCGGCGGCAGACGCTCTGGCCGGTCAGCTGGCCGCCGCCGGCGTCGAGCGCGGTGACCGGGTGGCGGTGTGGCACGGGGACTCGGCCGCCATCCACGTGTTGTTCGTCGCCATCGAACGCTGCGGCGCCGTCGTCGTCGGCATCGGCGCCCGCGCCGGCACCCGCGAGTTCGCCGCGATCCTGCGTGGCGCCCGGCCACACCTCGTGGTCAGCGACTGCGCGCGCAGCGCCGCGGTGGCCGGCGTCGGCGCCGAGACCGGGCTGTCGGTGCTCACCCTGGAGGGCCTGCACCTCGATACCGACGCGGCGCCCGCGGCCCCGCGCAGCGATGCCCGGCTCGGCCCCGACGACGTCTTTTTGATCAACTCCACCTCCGGGACCACCGGGCTGCCCAAGTGCGTGGTGCACACCCAGAACCGCTGGCACTACTTTCACCAGAAGGCCGTCGCCAACGGACGCCTGCGGCCCGACGACGTGTTCCTGCCGGTCATCCCCATGCCGTTCGGATTCGGGATCTGGACCAGCCACACCACCCCGATCTACCTCGGTGCCACCGCCGTCATCCTCGAGCGGTTCACCACCGCGGCGACATGCGAAGCGATCGAGCGGCACAAGGTCACCGTGTTGTGTTGTGTCAGCACACAATTGACCATGCTGATGGCGGATCCCGCCATCCGTGGCTACGACCTGAGCTCGTTGCGCGTGGTGTTCACCGGCGGCGAGGCGCTGCCGTATCGGCCCGCCGCCGAGTTCGAGCACCTGACCGGTGCGACGATCCTGCAGTTCTACGGCTCCAACGAAACCGGGCTGCTCAGCGCCACCACCCTCGACGATCCGCGGCAGCGCCGGCTGCGCACCGGTGGGCGGATCGTCCCGGAGATGGCGGTCCGGCTCTTCGACGGGGACCGCGACGTCACCGGCACCGGGCGGGGCCAGCCCGCCTGCCGGGGTCCGGCGACCAGCCTGGGCTACCTCGGCGGCACCGACCACGACAAGCTGTTCACGCGCGACGGGTGGATGCGGATGGGCGACATCTGCGAAATCGACGCGGACGGCTATCTGAGCGTCACGGGTCGCACCTCGGATTTCGTCCTGCGCGGCGGTAAGAACATCAGCGCGGCGCAGGTCGAGGACGCGGTCACCGGCCATCCCGCGATCGCGGTGGCCGCAGCGGTGGCGATGCCCGATCCGGTGTTCGGCGAGAAGGTCTGCCTCTACGCCGAGCTCGCCGGTTCGCCGGGCATCGACCTGCCCGAGTTGTCCGAATACCTTGTGGCGCAAGGAGTGTCCAAGGAACTGCTGCCCGAGCGGCTCATTGTGGTCGACGAGCTGCCCCGTTCGTCGGGAGGCAAAATAGCCAAAGGCCTCCTCCGCGACGATATCCGCGCCAGAATGGAGGCCGATGACGCAGAGTGCTGAGGCCAGGCGGGGCGGCCTGGAGGTGTGGTCGCCGTCGGTGGTGCCCCCGATCGGGGTCGAGCTGTCCGACGAGCAGGCGCTGGCTGTGGCGTTCCGGCACCTGGCCTCCATCGGTTTCGCCGAGAACATGGCCGGACACATCACCTGGCAACTCGACGGGCAAACCGACATGTTGGTCAACCCGTGGGGCCTGTGGTGGGCCGAACTCACCGCCTCCGACATCTGCGCCGTGGACGGTGACGCGCGGGTGCTCCGCGGTCGCTGGGACGTCACCCCGGCCATCCACATCCACACCGAACTGCACCGGGCCCGCGAGGACGCGCGGGTGGTCATCCACAACCATCCCTACTCCGTGTGCGTGCTCGCCGCGCTGGGCAGGCTGCCCGAGTTGGTGCATCAGACCGGATCGCTGTTCCTCGACGACCTGTGCCTCGTGGACACCTACGACGGCGAGATCGACAGCCCCGCGCGCGCCGCAGACCTCGCGGCGCGCATCGGGGGCGCCAACCTGACGATCCTGGCCAACCATGGCGTCATCGCCACCGGTCGCAACCTGCCCGAGGCCGTCTACCGCGCGGCCTCGATCGAACGGGTGTGCAAGCTGGCCTACGACGTCATGCTGACCGGCCGCGAGCCCGTCTCGATGAACTGGTCGGACATGGCGGGCATGCAACGCTCGCTCGTCGAGCGGGCGGCTGACGTGTACTGGGCCGGGGCGGCGCGGTTGACCATCAAGGCTGATCCGGAGGTGCTCCGGTGACTCCCCGGTCATCCTGTGTGAATCCAGGGCGGCGACACGCCGGGCGACCGCACCGCCACTTCACACTCGAAGCCGTCATTTCGCACTCGATGGGATACTGACACGTGAAATCCATCGAAGAGTTGGCCGCGGACCTCAACTTCACGACCGCCAAGACGGGGGACACCCGGTCGGTCACCCTGCTGCCCGACCCGCCCCGGGCGCCGCGCCGCTACACGGTGATCTCGGTCGACGACCACATCGTCGAACCTCCCGACACGTTCGCCGGGCGGGTGCCGCGCCAGTTCGCCGACCGCGCACCGAAAGTCGTCGACACCGAGCAGGGCGGGCAGACCTGGGTCTATGACGGCCGGCAGCTGCCCAACGTCGGGTTCAACGCCGTGGTCGGGCGGCCGGTGGCCGAATACGGCTTCGAACCCGTCCGTTTCGACGAAATGCGCAGGGGTGCTTGGGATATCAACGAGCGCGTCAAGGACATGGACCTCAACGGCATCTACGCCTCGCTCAACTTTCCCTCCTTCCTGCCCGGCTTCGCCGGGCAGCGGCTGCAACAGGTGACCCCGGACCGCGAGCTGGCGATGGCTGCCGTGCGCGCCTGGAACGACTGGCACCTCGAGGTCTGGGCGGGGTCCTACCCCGACCGCATCATCCCCTGCCAGCTGCCGTGGCTGCTGGACCCCGCGGTCGGCGCGACGATGATCTACGAGAACGCCGAGCGCGGCTTCCACGCCGTCACTTTCAGCGAGAACCCGGCGATGCTGGGTTTGCCGAGCATTCACTCGGGGCATTGGGATCCGATGATGGCGGCGTGCGCCGAGACGGGCACCGTGGTCAACCTGCACATCGGGTCGTCGGGCTCCTCGCCGTCGACCACCGAGGACGCGCCCCCGGACGTGGCCGGCGTGCTGTTCTTCGCTTATGCGATCTCGGCGGGGGTCGATTGGCTGTATTCCGGGCTGCCCAGCAGGTTCCCCGACCTCAAGATCTGCCTCTCGGAGGGCGGAATCGGCTGGGTCGCCGGGCTGCTCGACCGCCTCGACCATATGCTCAGCTACCACTCGATGTACGGCACCTGGCAGGCGCTCGGTGAAAGCCTCACTCCAGCAGAGGTTTTCACACGCAACTTCTGGTTCTGCGCGGTCGAGGACAAGTCGTCGTTCGCGCAGCGGGACCGCATCGGGGTGGGCAACATCATGCTGGAGGCCGACTACCCGCACTGCGACTCGACCTGGCCGCACACCCAGCAGACCGTCCACGAACAGATCGGGGATCTGCCGCAGGACGTGATTCGCAAGTTCACCTGGGAGAACGCGTCCCGGTTGTACCAGCATCCGGTGCCGGTCGACGTGCAGCGCGATCCCGAGGCGTTCTGACGTGCTGACGTGCTGTGGACGGCCCAGGTCGATGCCGGTTCGCGGGATCGCCATGAACCCCGCCGACAATGCGCCGACTGCCCTCCGGTGACACCCACGGCCCGCACCTGACAGTATCCTTCAGCGTGAAGCGACCCAATTTTCTCGTAATCGTTGCAGACGACCTGGGGTTTTCCGACATCGGCGCGTTCGGCGCCGAAATCGCCACGCCCAACCTGGACAAACTGGCCTACGCCGGGATCCGGTTCACCGATTTCCACTCCGCCCCGACCTGCTCACCCACCCGCGCGATGCTGTTGACCGGGACCGACCACCACGTCGCCGGGATCGGCACGATGCTCGAGGTCGCCGCCCCGGGATTCACCGGCGCGCCCGGCTACGAGGGCTACCTGAACGACCGGGTCGTGGCGCTACCCGAATTGCTGCGCGACGCCGGCTACCTGACGCTGATGGCGGGAAAGTGGCACCTGGGCAACACGATCGAGACATCGCCCTGGGCGCGCGGCTTCGAGCGCTCGTTCGCCCTGCTGCCGGGCGGCGCCAGCCACTACGGCGGCGCCGCCGCCGGTCAGGTGCCGATGCCGACGCTGTACACCGAAGACGACCGGTTCGTCACGGTCGGCGACGACTTCTACTCGTCGGACTTCTACGCCGACACACTGGTGCGGTATCTGGCCGAACGGGCGCCCGGCGATGAGCGGCCGTTCTTCGCCTATCTGCCGTTCCAGGCGCCGCACTGGCCGCTACAGGCGCCGGACGACTCGATCGCGTCCTACCGCGGCCGCTACGACGAGGGGCCGGACGCGCTGCGCGAGGCGCGCCTGGCGGCGCTCAAGCGGCTCGGCCTGTGTCCGGAAGACGTGGTACCGCATCCGGTCGTGGCCGACGGGGCCCCGGAGTGGGCCGACATGACCGACGAGGAGCGGGCGCGCTCGGCCCGCAGCATGGAGGTCTACGCCGCGATGGTGGACCGGATGGACCACAACGTCGGCCGGGTGATCGACTACCTTTCTCAGACCGGTGAGCTCGACGACACGATTGTGATCTTCCTGTCCGACAACGGCGCAGAGGGCGCCGCCCTGGAGGCGTGGCCGCTGCGCGGCCCCCAGATCGTGGCGCAGATCGAGAAGAACTTCGACAACAGCCTCGACAACCTCGGCAGCCCCACCTCGTTCATCTGGTACGGCCCACGCTGGGCCCAGGCCGCGACCGCGCCGTCGCGCCTGCACAAGGCGTTCACCGCCGAAGGCGGCATCCGGGTGACGGGTTTCGTCACCTGGCCGGGCTTTGCGCGGCAACGCGAGATCGGCACGGCCTTCGCGACCGTCATGGACATCGCCCCCACGGTGCTGGAACTGGCCGGCGCCGAACACCCCGGCACCGCCTACCGCGGGCGAGAAGTGGCACCGATGCGCGGCCGCTCGCTGGTGCCGTACCTGTCCGGTGCCGCCGAGGCCGTCCACGACGCGGACACGGGCACGGGCTGGGAGTTGTTCGGCCGGCGCGCCATCCGGCAGGGCGACTGGAAGGCGCTGTACCTGCCCGAGCCCCACGGCCCCGGCGCCTGGCAGCTCTACGACCTGCCGCGCGACCCCGGCGAGACTGACGACCAGGCCGCCGCGCATCCCGACAAGCTCGCCGAACTCCTGGCTTTGTGGGACCGCTACGTCGAGGAGAACGGCGTGCTGCTCGAGCCCGTTTC
>NZ_JBYCLC010000317.1:0-10078 GCF_057473685.1 Mycobacterium sp. TH-M116
TCAGGCCATGCTCGGCGCTCAGGTCTTCCACCGCGCCCAGCACGTCTGCCACCGTGATACCGCTCATGGACCGGCGGTCGATGTGGCGGTGCGGCCCGAACCGGAACCCCCACGTCATCGATCGCGTCAGCCCGAACAGCCCCACGCCGGGGAACCGCGCCAGATCGGCGGCGTGCAACATGCACGAATCGACGCCCAAAAAGAGGTCCGCTTCGGCCACCAAGCCCATCGCGAGGTCCAGCGGCAGCCCGAGGTGGGGGATGACGCGGTCACGCTCGTACCCGACGTTGAGCTCCTCCTCGCCCATCCCCACAACCCAGGCGACGAAGTCGTCGTGGCGCGCCAGAAGCCGGTCCAGCACGTCGATGAATCGGGTTATCGGCCAACGCTTCTCGGAGCAATCGGTATCGGCGTGCACGACGAGCACCTTGACTCCGGCGGGCAGCCCGGCCCGCATCGCGCGGGTTTGCTGCTGCACGGGCGACGGGATGGGCGCCGGCTGGGAGTAGGTGTCGGCCCGGGCCGCGGGATCGAACAGTTGCGCCAGCTTGAAGCACAGTTCGACCGAGTGGCACGCCTCCTTCGCGACGACGACGTCGTAGTCGCCGTTGTCGTTGGCGAAGCCGATGCTGGTCGCGGGAGCAACCCGGCGCCGCAGCGCCTGCCCGGTCTCGGACGGCCAGCGCAACACCGTGGTGTTGACGAACAGGTCGACGGGGCCGATCTGGGCTGCCAGCGCGTCGATGTCCGGCGGCCGACGCGAGGGCACGCCGTGGGTGAGGAATCCCGGGATCTCCACATGGCGATCGCTCACCTCCCGGAAGCACAGGTCGAAGGCCACCTTCGGGCAGATCATGGTGATCGGGGCGCTGAACATCTGGCCCAACGCCCGCACCGTAGGCAGCGTCAGGATCGAATCGCCGATCTTGGCGTCGAAATACACCGCGGGACTGCGGGCCTCGAGCAAACCGCTCAGCGCGGCATCCGGGCTCACTGGGGCGGGATGGCCGTCGACGGCATCCCGACCAGGACCCCCTCGACGTCCCCGTCGGCGCTGAGCAGCAGCCCCCGTCCGGGTGGCAGCGCCTGCGCGCGAACGACGCGGTTGATCCTGTTCTGCGGGTCGTTGTCCATGTAGAGCTGCGACACCTTAGCCGAATTCTGGAACCGCATCCACGGATCCATCTGCAGCGTCGCCCAGTTCGAGCTGTTACGCGTCGTGAACACGTGCAAGCCAATCTGACGGGCCCGTTCGATCAGCTTCCACAGCGCCGACCCCACCGGCGGCTTGGGCGGGTAGCTCTGATCCGGCCGCAGATCCTGCACGTCGTCGATGAGCACGAAGTGCCTTGGGCCTTCCCATGGCTTGAGGGACCGTAATTCCTTCTGGCTCAACCCTTTCGGTGGTAGCCGGGGCAACAACACCTGCTGGGCGAGCTCGGTGATGACCTCGTCGATCTCGTCCTGGTCGTAGGCGTACGCGCGCACATACCCCGGGCCGTGCAGGTCCCGCAGGCCGTGCGGCGCGGTCTTGGGGTCGATCAGTGTCAGTTGGGCCTCGTCGGGGCCGAACCGGCTCATGACGGCCTCGCCGATGGCCACCAGTGCCGTCGTCTTCCCGCAGCCCTGCCTGCCCAGGATCATCAGGCCGGGGGTGTCCCGCAGCGTCAGCGGGACCGGGCCCAGGTCGTGGCGTTCGCCGATGGCGAAGGCGATCGACAGGTCGTCGCCGCTGGGATGGGCGGCCTCGTGCTCGAGGATCGCCCGCAGCGCCACCTGTTGCGGCAGCCGTTGCAGCGTGGCGTGCTTGGTCACACCGGCGACTTCGGCGATGCGGCCGCCGACCTCGGTGATGCCGACCAGCGCGCCGCTGGCGGGATCCGCGAGCGCTGGTACGCCGACGCGCAGTTCGTGCAAGCTGTCGCTCAGACCGAAGCCGGGCCGGTTCAGCGTGCGCCGCGCCGCTTCCCGCGACTCGATCGACGAGTGCCCCATCTGGCTCTCGCTGGGGTCGGCCAACCGCAACTGGATTCGCGCGGTGGCGTTTTGCAGCAGGCTCTGGCGCTGCCCGTGGATCCAGCCGCCGGCGCTGCAGATCACGTGCACACCGTATTCGGGACCCCGGCTGCTCAGTGAGATGATGCGGTCGCCTATCAGGGTGTCCTTGGAGTACAGGTCGTCGTAGTCGTCGAGGACCACGAACACGTCGCCGAACGGATCGGTGGGATCGGTGCCGCCGAGGCCGTCGCTGCCGGGGCCGAACCGGCGCTCACGGAAGCCGTCGAGGTCGATCTTGAGGTGGCGAAACGAGTCCTCGCGCGCGTCGATCAGCGCGTCCATGCTGCTCAGGATGCGTTCGATGCCCTCGTTGTCCTTCGGGGACACGATGTCGGTGACGTGCGGCAGCGACGCCACCTGCGCCAGGGTGGCCCCGCCGATGCAGAAGAACGTCACCCGGGCCGGGCTGTACATCGTTGCGGCCGAACACATCAGCGTCATCAAGGTGGTGGTCTTGCCGCACTGCTTGGCCCCGACCACGACGATGTTGCTGCGCAGCGCGTCGAGCGCGTAGACCACCTGGCGGGACTCCTCGGGGATGTCCATCACGCCCACCGGGAACATCAGCCCCGGGTTGCGGCCGTAGTCGACGTGCCAGGGCTTGCCCCGGTAACCCGCCACCAGCACGTCGACGGGCTCGGGGTCCTCCAGCGGTTCCAGCCATGGGCGGCGCGGCGCGCAGTGCGGCACGGCGCGCAGCGACTCGCGCAGCACGTCGACGACCTTCTTTTTCTTGAAACCGTCTTCGTGGTAGAGGAATTCGTCGGGTTCGACATCGACCACGGCCGCCGCCTCCAGCGCTGCCGCATCGGCCACGTCCAGGGGCTGATACTGCCAGTTGTACAGCCGCGGCTTGGTCAGCGTCATGTCGACAGTGGTGGCCGCCGGTGCCGTCTTGGGCACCACGAACGGCGCCGAGAGGTAGAAGCAGCGGAACGGCTCCAGGTCGCGCGGTCCCACCTTCAGCAGCGCGAAACCGTTCTCCTTCGACGGCAGGTGATAGGCGGCGTCCGAGCCGATCACCTCGCGGCTGTCATCACCGGACTCGGCGCGCAGCGCGATGCGGAACGCGATGTTGGACTTGACTTTCTGCAGCGACGACAAATCGAGGCGCTGCCCGCCCAGCATGAAGAAGACGTTGGCGCCGCGGCCCTCCTGCCCGATGTGGATGATCAGGTTGATCCACTTGTCGTGGTTGGCGAACAATTCCAGGTATTCGTCGACGATGACCAGCAGCACCGGCACCGGCGGCAGGTCGCGCCCGGCGAGCCGGATCTCTTCGTAGTCGTTGGCGTCGCGTGCACCCACCGACGTGAACAGCTCATAGCGCTGCTTGATCTCGCCGTCGATGACGCGGCGCATCCGTTCGGCCAGGTGGCGCTCGTCCTTGCCGAGGTTCGACAGTGCGGCCACCACATGCGGGATACCCAGGATGTCCTGTGCCGCGGATTCGAATTTCATGTCGACGAAGATGACGTTGAACGCCTCGGGGGAATGCGTCAGCGCGATCCCGTAGACCAGCGACAAGAAGAACTCCGACTTGCCCGAGCCGCTGGTTCCGATCACCACGGAGTGAAACCCGAAGCCGCCGAAGTCTTTTGCCCGCAAGATGATGTTCTGCAATTCGCCGTTCGGTTTGGCCCCGACGGGGATTTCGCACCACCGCTCGTCGCCGCGCCCGCGCCGCTCGACCCACAACCGGTCGACGTCGAGTTCACGGGGGTCGCCGATGCCGAGCGCCCGCAGCAACTCGGCGGCTCCGCTGGCGGAGTCGGCGGCGTCGGCGCTGCTGGTCGGCGACCATCGCGCCATCGCCCGCGCATAGCGGTAGGCCCGGTGAAGGGACAGCTGGTCGGCGTGCGCGAAGAACTTGCCCCGCAACCGCACCAGCGGCTCGGGCCGTTCGTCGTCGTGGATGTCCGCGCCGTTGCCGGCGGATTTCGCCTGCCCGTTCACCGAAATGCTCGGCGTGCGGTTCCGCTCACGCATTTCGAAGACCTGGTCGTCGGCGAATCCCACTCCGGTGCCCACCCGGGATGCGATGCGCAGCACGGTGATGCCGGCTTTGCCGACCTGACCGACCACACTCTCCCACGCATCGGGGCTGCCGGTGTTGTCGTCGACGATCACCAAGTGTGGTCCCAAGTCCACCGCGGCGTTGCCTTGTCCGGTTTCCAGCGCTGAGCCCATCGCGGTGGGGCTGGCCGCCACCGGCGGGGTCCACGCGCCCCGCTTTCCCTTCCTGTGCAGCTCGGCGCCCAACGCCTCTTCCAGCTCCTCCGGGGTGGCGAATACCATTCGCCGCCAACCGCATGCGTCGAACAGCTCGTCGTGCAGGTTGTGCGGCAGCCACACCATCCAGGACCACACGTCCGGACTGCGGGTCACCACAATCAGTTTCACGTCGCGGGGATTGTGAAACACCGCCAGCGAGCACAACACGGAGCGCATCAGCGAGCGCAGCCGGTCCAGATCCTCACCCACCAAGCTGAAACCCGGCGCCGAACGCAGGTTGACGACCTTGGCGATATCGCGAATCTTGCGCTGCTCCAAAATGAAATCGCGCAGCGCCTGCCCGGTGACGGGTTCGAGTTCCTCATCAGAAGAAATGTCGGGCCAGGTCACCGACAACACCGAGTCCGGGGCGTGCTGCACCCCGGTGCCCAGCCGCACCTCCAGGAAATCCGCGTCCCCGCGACCGCGTTCCCACATCCGCGGACCGCCGATGATCGCCCCCAGCCCCTGCGGGTCGGAGTGCACAGCATGCTGCCATTCGCGCTGCGCACACACCGCGGTCTGGATCTCGTCCCGGTTGCCGTCGAGGTCGCGCAAGTAGCGGCGGCGCCCGCGCTCCATTTCGCCCCAGGTGATCTTGCGCGCACGCCCGAACCGCCCGGAAAAGGCCAGCATGCTGAACGCGCCGATGCCCATCAGCGGAAAGAAGCCCGTGGTCACACTGCGCACACCCGAGACGTAGAGCATGACCACCGTGCCGATCAGCGCCACGATCAGCGCCGGCACGCCGATCATCACCCAGATGTTGCGCGGTTCGCGTTCGGCAAGCGCGATCGGCGCACTCGGTGCCACCCGCACCGGTTTCGGAGGCTCGAGCCTGAGCCGGTTGATCGCAAAAGCCCTCTTCGACATGTCTAGCCTCCGGCTCTCGCTGTTGTCGTCACCACGGCCACCTTTCCGAGTGCGGGCACGGTGTCGCGGGCCACCAGTGCCGCCTGCTGCGACAGGGCCGGTCCCGCGGCGAAGGTCCGCAACAGCGGCCACGGCGCCTGAACCGCCGCGGCCGGGTCCAATCCCAGCGCGCGCAATGACGCGTCGTCGGCGACGATCCCGAACCGCACCCCGTTGGGGGAAACCCAGAACAACGATTCGCGGGAGTCCGAGGTGATCACGCCGCTGGTCGACGCCACGAAATTCACCGCCCCGGGTAACACCAGTACCTGCTCGGCCACCACCGAGGCCGGGCCGCGGTCGTCACGGACCAGGTGAACGATCCGCTCGTCCATGGACGCGAGCACCGGAAGGCCGCGCCCGTTGTACACGGCCACCCGGGCCTGCGGATCCGTCGAAGCTTTCTCCCAGGCCACACAGGTGGTCGGATTCGCCGTGGAGTCAACGAAATTCAGCCGCCCGCTCGGGTAATAGTCCACGGGTAGGGAGTTGACTTCGGGCGTGCTGACAAGCACGTCGGGGGTCACCGATCGCGGCGTCGTCGACCCGTAGGAATTGGAGCTGCGCAGCAGATCGGCCACGAAGCTGGTGATCTTCTGCATCCCGTCGGGCAACAGGACGTAGAACTGGCTTGTGCCGCCAGAGGTTTGGGATTGGAGCACCGCGCCGACCCGGGAGCCCGCCACCCATTTCGACGGCGCACCCGCCTCGGGGATCGGCGGCACGGTCAGCGGCTCGGTCGCCGGCAGCGCGTCGAACAGCGCCCGCGAGATCTCGACGGGGGACGCGACGCCGGGGTCGAGTCCCAGACTCAAGGTGACCGCCCGGTTGGCTGGGTCGATCCGCGAGCGCTTGCCATCCCAGATCACGTAGGCGCTGTGCTGGAAGGTGACCAGCAGGCCCGCGTCGCCGCGCAGCGGTGCCGCGCGGCCACCCCCGTTGAGCAGGCCCGCGATCGAGGTCACCACCGGCTTGTCCCCGCTACGCGGGCGGCCCGCGGTATCGCACAGGGTCCACGCCGAGACCGCGCCCCGGTTCACCGGCATGGCCGCCGGCGCTCCCGGGATGCCGATCATCGGTCCCGACGGATACTTTGCGATCTCGGCGGGCTTGACCCAGGTCGGCTGCGCCGCCGAGCCGGTCGCCAGCCGCGCCGAGGTCAGGTTCAGCGCCGGATACAGCCGACCGTCGATGCGGGCGTAGATCGCACCCGAATCGCGGTCACCGATGATCGTCGAATCCCCTACCGCACCTGTTGGTTTGAGCACATTTAGCAGAACCATCCAGCCGCCCGCGATGGCCACCAGCACCATCGACAACGCCAGTGCGGCGGTCTGCTTGCGGTCGTCGTGCTTCATCCGCACCGAGAAGCGGGTCGTTGCGGCCCGCAACCGCCGGTTGTAGAAGAGGTGGCCGGAATTCTGGTCGCGATTGGACAAGCTCAGTGGCATCAGTACCCCCGGGGAGATCGGCGCGGATCGGCCTGCTGGATCCGATCGGCCAGATTTGACGCGTCGGCCGCGACCCCGTAGCGGGCCCGGGCATAGTTGATGAACGCGCACGCCTGCGCCACCAGATCGTGAATGTCGCCAGAGGTTCCGGGTTCGTGGTACGCGGCGAAGGTCGGCGCGACGAACTGCCAGGCTCCCCGGCTCGGAGTGCCCCTCGCCGCGTTGGCATCCCAGTTGTTCACCGCGCCCGCGTTGTAGCCGGACTCGCGCCGGGCGGCCAAATCCATGCCGCGCCGCCAGCGGGCACGGGCCGCGGGATCGTGAATGCCCTTGATGTCCAGTGCTTTACCGATGGCGGCCTGCACGGAGGCGCGACCGCTGGCGTGGTGGCTTCTCTGCTGTAGCCGGTAGCCCAGGCGGCGCAGTCGATGCGCGAACAGCCGTGATCGCTGACGTGATCGAGTGATGTATCGGTGCTGCGCCCGAAGCCGCGCCGCCATCCGGGTAGCCGCCTCTCGCCGGCCCAGCGGCGTGTCGGCGCTGAGCGCCGCGTCGGATCTGGCGGAGGAAAGGATTCGTCGTGTCGCCGCCCTGGCGTGGGCGTGTTCGGCCCGCGCCGCCGCCATGATCCGTGTCAGTGCCTCGTCGGCTTCGGCCAGACCGTGCAACCTGCGCGTGGACCTGGTCGACCGGCCGGCGGCCGCCGGGATCTTGTGCGCCGCTGATATCGCGTCGGTACGGGAACGGATTTGCGCGGGAACGTCACCGACGTCGCCTCCGGTGGCGTCGCCGGCGAACAAGGAATGGCCGCGGCTCAACGCCGCGACTGCCTCGGTGACACCAGGATCGGTCAACGCCTTTCCCGTTCACACCGTGCTGTAGCCGCGTCAGCACGCACCGTATCCATACCGGACAACTCCCACATTTTCCCGTCGGCGCCGTCGCCGCCTGCTCACTCCTTCGCCGCGTCCTCACTCGGCATGATCACGATGCGCCGATTCGGCCTATTGGTCACCACGGTCGGTTTATCCTCACCGGGCTTGGCGACGGGCGCGCTCGGCGGCGGTACCGTGAGGCGGCCCTTGACCGGCTGGCCGTTGGGCACCCCAGGTGCCGAAACCCGCTTTTCGCCGGGCTTGTCTTTTGCGTTCTCGCCGCTGGCGCCCACGGCACCCGGCATCATCGGCATACCGGTCATCCCCGCTGGCCCCCTGGCCGCGGTAGCGCCCTCGCTCGGTGGCGGCGCGACCGGTCTCGCCGGCGCCCCCGCGGGGGTTGTCGGCGGCGACGATCCCGGCACCGGCGGGGCACCCAGCGATGCGGCCGGTGTGGTTCCATCGCCGATTCCACCGCCGCCGGCGCCGGCCTCCGGGTCGACACCGAGGCCGTCGACCAGTTCCGCGGGGTCCCCGGCCTCCAGCGCCCCGACACCGTGGGACGCCTGCTGGACCGCGCTCATCAGTGGTTGCATCGCGCTTTGGCTCGCCTGCATGGCCTGTTGCGGGATCTGCGTCAACGCGCCCATGATGCCTCCGAGGGCACCGGTGAGCGCACCGGTCAGGCTCGACGCCGTCTGCTCAACCATTTGCATGCCCTGCTGGCCACCGGCCTGTGCGCCGACCGCTTGCATCTGCTGCGCCGAGTCAGCTTCGTTGGCAGGGAACTTGGCCAAAGCATCGGCCAGGTGCGCCCGGCGGTCCGCGTCCGCCTCGGCACTGGTCGCGACGTCACCGGGCACCCCGACGTTGCTCGCGGCAACCAGAGCGCCGGATGCCGCATCGACGGGTGAGGTTCCGGGCGGGGGCGCCGGGGTCGGCGCGACAGGCGGCGGCAACGGTACTCCGTAGAGAGCCTGCGACAACGTATCCGGCGTCACCTTGATCGTGGTGCCGGGCGGCCCGAGGGCTCCGGGTGCGGGGACCGGCGCAGAATTGTCTCCGGTCACGTCGTCACCTCATTTCTCACGCTTGGAGCCGTCGGCCCGCCTGACGCGTAGTCGCACGTCTCGGCCATTTTGGCACAGCACGCGTCTGGCGGTATTCACGTTGACATTCACCTCGACCGAGGCAGGTGGCGCTTGGGATCGTTGCGGCTAGTCAGCGCGTTGAACCAGGCCAGGTGGTAATTCGCCAAGTATTCACGGTCGCCGATGAGGGCCTCGACTGCCGCGAGAAGCATCCAGTCCGCGACGGCGGCCGGATCGTGAGCGGGATAGGCGTTCAACACCGACCGCCGGACGTCGGCGAGGCATGCGCGCAAGAGTGTGGCTTCGTTTTCGAGCACACCCGTCTTCCGCACCGCCGGCGTCGCGACTGCCTGAGCTATCCGCGGCAGACCGTCACGGCGCCGCACGGCATCCACCAGGGTGGGTCCGAGTTCGTCGACCGTGGGTGCCTGGCTGCGCGCGGGCCGGTCACCGCTCAGCGCCGGTGCGTCCGGGCCGGGTTCGGCGACGTAGGCGCCGGGCTGGTGGGCGGCCGCGGTCACCACGGCTCCCAACAGGTCGACGACGCTGGCATCCCGGCGGCGCGCTGCCGGTTCGAGCAGCGTCAGGTGGGCGGGCAGCCGGACGTGCGGCGGAATCCACCCGCAGGCCAGGTCCGTGACCAGCAGAGTCGTGGTGCCGTCATCGCGCAACGCGGCCGCCCACGACAAGTGCGGTTCCTGGCGCGCCACCGCGTCGACGATGCGCTGTAGACGTCGCTGTTCAGCGGCCCGACTCGAGGCCGCGCCGACAGTCGCCCCGGTCGCGGCCGACGCCGCCGATGCTCCAGCCAGGCTCGACGAACCTACGCCCGGCTGCCCCGCTGCGGTTGGGAAGGCAGCCCGTTCGGCGGCAGAAACGATCGGTCCCCCCGTCGACGGGGACGACGGGGTTGTCGGCGCGACCGGCGACCCAGAAACCGGTGCCGTCGGCGTCGAGACCATGGCGGGGGGCGCGACCACTGGTTGGCGCAGATCCGATCCGTATGCGGGCAGCGGCCCAGCGGGAGCGACGGGCCCACCGGTCGCCGACGCCGGCCAGGAACCCCCTGTCATCACCGCGGGCGCCACCGGCACACCGCCGCCGGTCGTCGACGCCTGCGGTGCAGAAGTGGTCAGGGCATCTATGGGACCACTTGCAGGAGTTAATGATTCACTGCCGGACATCGGTATGGAAGGTACGGCGGGGGGCGCCAGCGGAGGCAACGCCTGCGGCGGCGCACCCGACCCCGCTCCTATCGGTTGCATCGGTGGAACCGACCCCGTTCCCATCGCTTGCATCGCGCCCGAGGACAACGATTGCG
Source organism: Mycobacterium sp. TH-M116 (assembly GCF_057473685.1). Lineage (NCBI taxonomy): Bacteria > Bacillati > Actinomycetota > Actinomycetes > Mycobacteriales > Mycobacteriaceae > Mycobacterium > Mycobacterium sp. TH-M116. The sequence continues at coordinate 9,983 of NZ_JBYCLC010000317.1, forward strand.
CGCCGGCACCCGCTGGCTGACCGGTCGCCATCCCGGATATGAACGACTGGCCTAAAGAGTTGGGGGACAAGCCTTGACCCAGGGATGCTGGGGCTA
>NZ_JBYCLC010000318.1:0-15740 GCF_057473685.1 Mycobacterium sp. TH-M116
CGGGCGCCCGCATCCGCCGCCGCGCGCAGTCCGCGAGCGGTCGCCGGCAGTGGTCCCAGACCGCGGAGTTCGTCGCGCACGATGCGAGCCTGCAGCCCGGGCAGCGGCTGCCCCTGCGCGGCCATGACGAAAACCGGCTCGCAGCGCTCTCCGATGACACCGACCACGTGCTCGATCATGGTGGGCGCACCGGATAACCCCGCGGGCCCTGGGACGGGCAGATTGGCCTTGTCGCGACCCATGCGCTGCGATGCCCCGCCGGCGAGTACCACTCCGGCCAGCGACACTGTGTGCGGCATCTTCTCTGCCACCTCTAGTCGACGGTCCAGGTGTCGCGCCCGCGCAGCAGCGACTGCAGCGCGGCGAGGTCGGTCGCGGTCGCATCCTGGGCGGCGCGGACCTGCGAGCGTGCCGCGTCGTCGTAGGTGGGCCGGCTGACGTCGCGGAAGATGCCCAGCACGGTGTGGTCGAGGTTCTGGTCGGACAGCCGCGACAGCGCGAAAGCGTACGCGGAGTCGTCGGCGTGCGCGTCGTGCACGACGATCTCCTCGGCCGCCACATCGGCGGTCTTGGCGACGTCGAGACCGAATCCAGACCTCACCGCGCAGTATTCGCCGTTGGCGCCGAACACGATCGGCTCGCCATGGCGGACGTTGATCACCCGCTCCTCGGCGCCCTCCTTGCGCAGCGCGTCGAACGAACCGTCGTTGAAGATCGGACAGTCCTGCAGGATTTCGACCACGGCGGCGCCGCGATGCTCGGCGGCGGCGCGCAGCACCTCGGTCAGCCCGGCGCGGTCGGAGTCCAGCGCGCGACCGACGAAGGTCGCCTCGGCGCCCAGCGCCAGGGATACCGGGTTGAACGGCTGGTCCAGCGATCCCATCGGTGTCGATTTGGTGACCTTGCCGATCTCGGAGGTGGGCGAATACTGACCCTTCGTCAGCCCGTAGATCCGGTTGTTGAACAGCAGAATGGTGATGTTGACGTTGCGGCGCAGCGCATGGATCAGGTGGTTCCCGCCGATCGACAATGCATCACCGTCACCGGTGACCACCCACACCGACAGGTCCTCGCGGGCGATCGCCAGACCTGTCGCGATGGCCGGCGCACGCCCGTGAATCGAGTGAAAGCCGTAGGTTTCCAGATAGTACGGGAAACGGCTGGAGCAGCCGATGCCGCTGATGAACACGATGTTCTCGCGGCGCAGACCCAGGTCGGGCAGGAAGTTGCGGATGGTGTTGAGGATGACGTAGTCACCACAGCCCGGACACCACCGGACTTCCTGATCGCTGGTGTATTCCTTGGCTTTTTGCGGTTGATCAGTGGTGGGCACGCCCGTGTTCTTGGTCGGCCTCGGAGTCACCCCGAGGTCCGTGCCTGCCAGATTGTTGATGACGTCAGTCACGAGCGCCACTCTCCCCCGCAAGCGGGCGGTGCCCCCACCTCATCGCTTCGCTCTGCATCGTCATCGCTTCGCTCTGCATCGTCGCCGCGCATGTCATACGCTCACTCCCGCCCCGACCGTCGCTGCCGACATCCGGGCGACCATCGACTTGTCTTGCTCGATTTCGGCCAAGGTTCCGCCCAGCGCAGCGTTGATGAGTCGACTCACCTCGTCGGCCAGGAACGCGACTCCCTGAACCTTGGTGACCGACTGCACGTCCACCAGATACTTGCCACGTAGCACCAACGCCAGCTGGCCCAGATTCATTTCCGGCGCCACCACCTTCGGGTAATGCCGCAGCACCTCACCCAGGTTCGCCGGGAACGGGCTGAGGTGCCGCAGGTGCGCGTGGGCGACCTTGACGCCCCGGCGCCGCGCCCGTCGGCAAGCTTCCCCGATCGGGCCGTAGGAACTGCCCCACCCGATCAGCAGCAACTCTGCGTCGCCGGTGGGATCGTCGACTTCGAGGTCGGGCACGGCAATCCCGTCGATCTTGGCCTGCCGCAACCGGACCATCAGGTCATGGTTGACCGGCTCGTAGGAGATGTCGCCGGAACCGTTCGCCCCCTCCAGACCACCGATGCGGTGCTCCAGACCGGGGGTGCCGGGAATGGCGAACTGGCGAGCCAGCGTCTCAGGGTCGCGAGCGTAGGGCTGAAAGGGTTCGCCGGCCTTGGCGTAGGCGTGCGAGATGGGTGGCAGCTGCTCGACGTCCGGAATACGCCACGGTTCCGAACCGTTGGCGATCGCGCCGTCGGAGAGCACGATCACCGGCGTGTGGTACGAAACCGCAATGCGCACCGCCTCCAGCGCGGTCGCGAAGCAGTCTGACGGAGTCCGGGGGGCAAGCACCGCCACCGGCGACTCCCCGTTGCGGCCGTACAACGCCTGCAGCAGGTCGGCCTGCTCGGTCTTGGTCGGCAGGCCGGTGGAGGGACCACCCCGCTGAACGTCGATGACGATCAACGGGAGTTCGGTCATCACGGCGAGGCCCAGCGCCTCCGACTTCAGCGAGATGCCCGGTCCGGATGTGCTGGTGACTCCGAGCGCTCCACCGTAGGCGGCGCCGATCGCCGCGCAGATGCCGCCGATCTCGTCTTCGGCCTGGAAGGTGATGACATTGAAGTTCTTGTGCCTGGACAGCTCGTGCAGGATGTCCGACGCCGGCGTGATCGGGTAGCTGCCGAGCACGACGGGAATGTCGGCCAAACGTCCCGCGGTGACGATGCCATAGGCAAGCGCGGTATTGCCCGATATCTGGCGGTATTCGCCCGCCGGCAGGGTCGCCCGCGAAACCTCGTAGGTGGTGCCGAAGGCCTCGGTCGTCTCGCCGTAGTTCCAGCCCGCCTTCAGGGCCAGCACGTTCGCCTCCGCGACATCGGGCTTGCGGACGAATTTCTCCCGGATGAAGTTCTCGCTGGCCTGGATCGGTCGCCCGTACATCCACGACAAAAGGCCCAGCGCGAACATGTTCTTGGCGCGCTGCCCGTCCTTCTTGGATGCGCCGATCGTTTCGACGGCACCGAGCGTGAGCGTCGTCATCGCAACGGAGTGCACCACGTAGTCGGACAACTCGCCGGACTCGAGCGGATTGCTGACGTAGCCCACCTTGGTCAGGTTGCGTTTGGTGAACTCGTCGGTGTTGGCGATCACCATGCCGCCACGCGGGAGGTCGCCGATGTTGGCCTTGAGTGCAGCGGGGTTCATCGCGACCAGGACGTCGGGCCGGTCACCGGCGGTCAGAATGTCGTGATCGGCGATCTGGATCTGGAAGGAAGAAACCCCGGGCAGCGTGCCTGCCGGAGCCCGGATCTCGGCGGGATAGTTGGGTTGGGTGGCCAGGTCGTTGCCGAAAAGCGCGGCCTCCGAGGTGAACCGGTCGCCGGTCAGTTGCATACCGTCGCCAGAGTCACCGGCGAATCGAATGACCACTTGCTCCAGACGCTGGCGGTCGCTCCCCGCCTCAGACGGCGGGCCATGGGAGTCTGATCCGGCTCCACTGCCGTTGGGATCCACCTCGACGCCTCCCATTTGTTAACCGGACAGGCACTCCGCCGAAGCCATAGGCTACGCGCAGTCGGAGCAGTTAACGCGTCCTCGCGCGATTACGTCACTCGTAGTACCGATTATGGCACCGGAATTCGGGCCACATGACCGTGTTCGACGGCACCCACGTCGCGGATTTTTCCCGAAAAGCCCACCAAAGGCGGTAGTCAGCGGGGTTCGCGGGGGCGCCGTCACAAAAAATGTGGGATTGGTCACGTCGGGCGCCTGAAGCCGCGCGCACCGGTTCGAAACACCGTATCCAGGGCGCCCGAATCGGCGGGCGCCGTTTCCGGCATTGCGACGAAATACACCACAAAACCGACCGCAGCCAGAGCCCCGAGGGTGGCGAAGGCCGCTTGGTAACCGGCCGCCACCACGATCGCGCCCGCGGCAAGATTCGACACCGAGGCCCCGATGCCCGTCGCGGCCGTCACCGCGCCCAGGCTGACGTTGAACCGTCCGGTCCCGTGCGTCACGTCCTGGACGACGAGGGGCAACAGCGCACCGAACACGCCGGCTCCCACACCATCGAACAATTGCACGCCGACCAGCCAATAGGAGTTGTCCGACAACGTGTAGAGAAAGCCGCGGACGGCCAGGACTGCGAAGCCTGCCAGGAAGATCGGCTTGCGCCCCCACGAATCGGCCCTCGCGCCCGCCAGGTAGGCCACCGGAACCATGACGACCTGCGCGGCCACGATGCAGACCGCCATCAGTGCCGTCCCCACATCTTTGTTGTTCAGCGCCAGTAGCTGCCCGACCAGAGGCAGCATGGCGGCGTTGGCGAAGTGGAAGGCGACGACCGTCGCGGCGAAGATCATCAGCCTGCGGTTGTGCAGCAGTACGCCCATCGCGGACGGGTGCGGGTGCGGCTCGCCGCGCGCGTGGTCCATGCCCCGCGCGACGTCGTGGTCGATCGCGTCGCCCGGGATCCGTAGGGTGGCCGCCACGCTTCCGACGGCCATCGTGGCGAGCACCCAGAAAGCCGCGGCCGGTCCGAAGAAGTAAGCCAGTGCGCCGGTAATGGCTGCGGCCGAAGCGTTTCCGCCATGGTTGAAGGACTCGTTGCGTCCGATACGCCGGGCGAACAAGCGCGGGCCGACCATGCCCAGGGTGACCGCTGCCAGCGCCGGCGCGAAGATCGACCCGGCGATCCCGGTGAGCGCCTGCAGCAGAGAGATCGTGGACAAGTCCGGGAAAAACGGCATCGCCAACGATCCCGCGGTGATCGTCACGGCGCCGCTGACGAGCAGCGCCCGCTTGGCCGTCGTTCTGTCCACCCAGGCGCCGGCCGGAGCCTGGGTGACGATCCCCGCGATACCTCCCACCGCCATGACCAGTCCGATCGACGCCTGGTCCCAGTGATGGGTCAGCAACAGATAGATCGACAGGTAGGGACCCAGGCCGTCGCGAACGTCGGCGAGCAGGAAGTTCAGCAGATCCAGTGCGCGCGCCTGCGAGCGCGGGACCGCCTCACCGTGGTCGGGCACGTGCGCTCAGGACCTCACAAATGCGCGGGCACCCCCGCGGGCACCCCCGCCCGTCCGCGAGTGACAGTCGAGATCAGGCGCTCTTGTCGCGGCGCTCACTGCGCGGCGGCTTGCGCGGCACGATCGTCGGCAGCACGTTGTCCTGCACGGTCTCCTTGGTCACCACGACCTTGGCGACGTCGTCGCGACTGGGGATGTCGTACATGACCGGCAGCAGGACTTCTTCCATGATGGCCCGCAGCCCTCGGGCGCCGGTGCCGCGGTGGATCGCCTGGTCGGCGATGGCTTCCAGCGCGTCGTCGGTGAGTTCCAGCTCGACGTTGTCCATCTCGAAGAGCCGCGTGTACTGCTTGACCAGCGCGTTCTTCGGCTCCGAGAGGATCTTGACCAACGATTCGCGGTCCAGGTTGGTCACCGAGGCAACCACCGGCAGCCGCCCGATGAACTCCGGGATCAGGCCGAACTTGATCAAGTCCTCGGGCATCACGTCGGCGAAGTGGTCGGTGGTGTCGATCTCGGCCTTGGAGCGGACCTCGGCGCCGAAGCCCAGACCACGCTTGCCGACGCGCTCATAGATGATCTTCTCCAGCCCCGCGAACGCACCCGCAACGATGAACAGCACGTTGGTGGTGTCGATCTGGATGAACTCCTGATGCGGGTGCTTACGACCACCCTGCGGAGGCACCGACGCCTGGGTGCCCTCCAGGATTTTCAACAACGCCTGCTGCACGCCCTCGCCGGAGACGTCGCGGGTGATCGACGGGTTTTCGCTCTTGCGGGCGATCTTGTCCACCTCGTCGATGTAGATGATGCCGGTCTCGGCGCGCTTGACGTCGTAATCGGCGGCCTGGATCAGCTTGAGCAGGATGTTCTCCACGTCCTCGCCGACGTAGCCGGCCTCGGTCAGCGCGGTGGCATCGGCGATGGCGAACGGGACGTTGAGCATCTTGGCCAACGTCTGGGCCAGATAGGTCTTGCCGCAGCCGGTGGGCCCCAGCATCAAGATGTTGGACTTGGTCAACTCGACCGGCTCCGACCGGGAATCGCGGTTCTTCTCGCCGGCCTGGATTCGCTTGTAGTGGTTGTAGACCGCAACGGCCAGCGTCCGCTTGGCAGCGTCCTGCCCGACGACGTATCCCTCGAGGAAGTCGCGGATCTCGGCCGGCTTGGGCAGTTCGTCGAGCTTGACGTCGTCGGCGTCGGCCAGCTCCTCTTCGATGATCTCGTTACACAGATCGATGCATTCATCGCAGATGTACACACCGGGACCAGCAATGAGTTTTTTGACCTGTTTTTGGCTCTTCCCGCAGAACGAGCACTTGAGCAGGTCGCCGCCATCTCCGATGCGCGCCATGGTGCTAAGGGCCTACTTCCTGATCGCTGTTCGTCTTGCTGTCCCGTGTGGTAATCCCCGACGCTACCCGCTCGCTCGGGCCTGCCGCGACAATTAGCACCGAATCGCCTCAGTGGTATTCATGTCGTGTCCGTCTGGAAGCAACATATAGGCCGACGATGCCCGTCGCTCGCCCAGACGCGCGGCATATGTCGTGGCGTGTCGCGGTCGTTACCCGACCGAGCCTCAGCGCGAGACCGACCCTGGGTCCGGGTAGCCACCTCCCCGCAGCTGCCCTGCGGAGGTTGGCCGCACAAAATCTGAACGCTGCGCTCGCGCCGAGCGTGGTCTCACGACGAGAAGGCGCCCGGAAACTCGCCGTCAGTGCACGTTCGGTGCATCCGCGGGGACTACACGCGCGGCGGGTCACCGCCGACACGGTCAGGAATTTTGCGCGGAGAGCTTCCGGTACTCGAGAACGGTGTCGATGATCCCGTAGTCCTTGGCCTCTTCGGCGGTCAGGATCTTGTCCCGGTCGGTGTCCTTGCGGATCACCGCGGGGTCCTTACCGGTGTGGCGGGCCAGCGTGGTCTCCATCAGCGTGCGCATGCGTTCGATTTCTGCGGCCTGAATCTCCAGATCGGAGAACTGGCCCTGGATGACGCCCGACAGTGACGGCTGGTGGATCAGCACCCGAGCGTTGGGCAGCGCCATCCGCTTGCCGGGTGTTCCTGCGGCCAGCAACACCGCCGCGGCCGATGCGGCCTGACCCAGGCACACCGTCTGAATGTCGGCACGCACGTATTGCATGGTGTCGTAGATCGCCATCAGCGAGGTGAATCCCCCGCCGGGCGAGTTGATGTACATGGTGATGTCGCGGTCGGGATCCAGCGACTCCAGCACCAGCAGCTGCGCCATGATGTCGTTGGCCGAGGCGTCGTCGACCTGGACGCCGAGGAAGATGATGCGTTCCTCGAACAGCTTGTTGTAGGGGTTGGACTCCTTGACGCCGAAGCTGGAGTGCTCGATGAATGACGGCAGGATGTACCGCGCCTGGGGTTGGGTCTGAGGGTTCACTGGGCTTCTCCGTTGACGTGGGCGCGGGTGATGATGTGATCGACGAAACCGTATTCGAGGGCTTCGGCGGCGGTGAACCAACGGTCCCGGTCGGAGTCCGCCTCGATCCGCTCGATCGGCTGCCCGGTGAACTCGGCGTTCAACCGAAACATCTCCTTCTTGATGACGGCGAACTGCTCGGCCTGGATGGCGATGTCGGCCGCGCTACCGGTCACCCCGCCCAGCGGCTGATGCATGAGGATGCGCGCGTGCGGAAGCGCATAGCGCTTGCCCTTGGTGCCGGCCGCCAACAGGAACTCGCCCATCGAGGCGGCCATGCCCATCGCGTAGGTCGCGATGTCACAAGGCGCCAGGACCATGGTGTCGTAGATCGCCATCCCCGCGCTGATCGATCCGCCCGGGGAGTTGATGTACAGCGAGATGTCCTTCGTCGCGTCCTCGGCCGAGAGCAGCAGGATCTGCGCGCACAGTCGATTGGCGATGTCGTCGTTCACCTCTGAACCCAGGAAAATGATGCGCTCGGACAGCAAGCGCTCATAGACCGAGTCCGTAAGGTTGAGACCCTGCGAGTTCGAACGCATGTCAGTCACGACTGGGTTACCTGCTTTCTCGAGTTACGTATCAACCGACACTAACCAACCGAGCCCACCGCGTGGCGGTCGTGCCCGCCCTCAACCGGGCACGTTCGCTCAGAGCGTCATAGGCCGGGTCATTCCTGCGTGTCGGCTGCGATCGCCGGCTCGGTTTCCGGACTTGAGTCCCCGGCATCCCCTGCAGCCCCGGCATCCCCTGCAGCCCCGGCCTCGCCGGCCTGCGGGCGCTTGCCGAAGAACTCGCCGGTGTCGATCGTGTTCCCGTCGGTGTCGGTGACCGTCGCGGCCTCGACCACCGCGGCAACCGCCAGACCGCGCCGCACGTCGGCGAACATCGACGGTAGCTGGTTGTTCTCCTGCATGTAGGCGAGCAGCTGCTGCGGCTCGATGCCGTACTGGCGAGACGTGGCGACCAGCCGTTCGGTCAGGTCGTCCTGGCCCACCTCGATCTGCAGGTCATCGGCCAGCGCGTCCAGCAGCAGCTGCCGCTTGACATCCTTTTCCGCGGCCTCGCGGGCCTCGGCCTCGAACTCCTCGCGCGACTTGCCCTGCTGGGCGAGCGCCTCGGCGAGCTTGGCGTCGTCGTGGCCGAGGCTGCTGAGCGCGTTGTGCACGGCGCTCTCGTACTGGGACTGCACGACCGCCTCCGGCAGAGGCACCTCGACCTGCTCGAGGAGCGCATCCATGGTGGCGTCGCGAATCTGCTCGGCTTGCCGGGCCCGCTTGGCCCGCTGCACCTGCTCGCGCAGATTCGAACGCAGCTCCTCGATGGTGTCGAACTCGCTGGCCAGTTGCGCGAACTCGTCGTCGGGCTCGGGCAATTCGCGTTCTTTGACCGACCTGACCGTGACGGTGACCTGAGCGTCCTGACCGGCGTGTTCGCCGGCGGCCAGCGTGGCGGTGAACTCCCGGGACTCGTCGACGGACAGACCGAGCAGTGCGTCATCGAGGCCGGCGATGAGCCGGCCCGAACCGACCTCGTGGGAGAGGCCCTCGGCGGCGGCGTTCGGGACCTCTTCGCCGTCGACGGCGGCCGACAGGTCGATCGAGACGAAGTCGCCCGTGGCCACCGGCCGGTCCACCCCGATGAGGGTGCCGAACCGGGCGCGCAATGACTGCAGTTCGGCGTCGACGTCGTCGTCGCTGATCTCGACCGGGTCCACTGAGACCGTCAGCGCGCTCAGATCGGGAAGGACGATCTGGGGGCGGACGTCGACCTCGGCGGAGAAGGCGAGATCCTGGCCGTATTCCTTGCTGGTGACCTCGATCTCAGGCTGGCCGATCGGCTGGACATCCGACTCCATGACGGCCTGTCCGTACCGGGCGGGCAGCGCCTCGTTGACAACCTGATCGAGCATCGCCTCCCGGCCGACGCGCGCCTCCAGCAACTTCGCCGGAGCCTTGCCGGGCCGGAAGCCGGGCAGCCTTATCTGCTTGGCCAGCTCCTTGTAAGCCCGCTGGAAGTCGGGTTCGAGTTCTGCGAAAGGCACCTGCACGTTGATGCGCACCCGGGTGGGGCTCAACTGCTCGACGCTGCTCTTCACGGGCATGCTCCTCGGTGTTTGTCTCTGGCTCGCTGTTGGTGGCTCGCTGTTGTGGGTCGGCGTGCCGGCGCAGCTGCGGCACGGGGCCGGTCGCGCTGGTCGGGGTGACAGGATTTGAACCTGCGGCCTTCCGCTCCCAAAGCGGATGCGCTACCAAGCTGCGCTACACCCCGCACTGACCAGGCGATCCTACGGCCCGACCGTGCCGGCTGCGCAGCCGCCCACAGCCTCACGGAACCATCACAAAACCGCGTCGATTAGATTAGATCTCGGCGGGCGGATACAGTCTCGCTCGACTAAAACATGCGGGCGTAGCTCAATGGTAGAGCCCTAGTCTTCCAAACTAGCTACGCGGGTTCGATTCCCGTCGCCCGCTCGGGCTGGGGATCTGCTCACCAGAGAGGCGCCATGAACGACGCCGGAACAGACACTGCCATCCACGGCTTCTGCGCGCCGGACTTTGTCCGGGTGCGCGAAGCGTTCGCGTGCAACTTCGCGTTGCGCAACGAAGTCGGTGCCGCCGTCGCAGCTTGGGTGGACGGCGACTTGGTCGTCAATCTCTGGGGCGGCTCGGCCGACGCGGCCGGAACCCGACCCTGGCGTCAGGACACCCTGACCACTGTCCTGTCGGGCACCAAGGGCCTGTCGGCGACCTGCGTTCACCAACTCGCCGACCGGGGCGAGCTGGACCTGCAGGCCCCGGTGGCGCGCTACTGGCCCGAGTTCGGTCAGGCCGGCAAGCAGGACATCACGCTGGCGATGGTGATGAGCCACCGCTCCGGGGTGATCGGGCCGCGCAACCGGATGGGCTGGGAGGAAGTCGCCGACTGGGATCACGTCTGCGCGCAACTGGCCGCCGCCGAACCCTGGTGGGAGCCGGGCACCGCCCAGGGCTACCACATGACCACCTTCGGTTTCATCCTCGGCGAGGTGTTCCGCCGGGTCACCGGCCGCACCATCGGCCAGTACCTGCGCACCGAGATCGCCGAGCCGTTCGGCGCCGACGTCCACATCGGCCTGTCCGCGGCCGACCAGCGCCGGTGCGCCGATCGCGTCCAGAAGCCACACGCCCGCGACCTGTTGGCCGACGCCCAGGCCCCTGGCTACCCCACCAGCCTTGCCGAACACCCCAAGGCAGGGCTGTCGATCTCGATGGGTTTCGCCCCCGACGACGAACTGAGCTCCCACGACCTGCAGCTGTGGCGTCAGCTGGAGTTCCCCGGCACCAACGGCCAGGTGTCGGCACTGGGGCTGGCGACGTTCTACAACGCGCTGGCCCAGGAGAAGATACTCAGTCGCGAGCACATGGATGTGGTCCGGGTGTGCCAGGGCGGCACCGAGACCGATCTGGTGCTCGGCCCCCGCGTCGCCGACCACGGGTGGGGCCTGGGCTACATGCTCAACCAACGCCGCGTCAACGGGCCGAACCCGGGGATCTTCGGTCATGGCGGGCTGGGCGGGTCGTTCGGGTTCGTCGACCTGGAGCACCGAATCGGCTACGCCTATGTGATGAACCGCTTCGACGCCACGAAGGCCAACGCCGATCCGCGCAGCGTGTCCCTCAGCAACGAGGTGTACGCGACGCTGGGGGTTATCGAGCGGACTGCACGATAACCGCACCCTGCCAGACCGTCTTTGGGCCAGAACGTCTTTGGGCCAGACCGTCCTCGGCAGGGTGCGGTTTTTCGGATATCGATCGTTGGCGGTCAGCGCCGCAGGGTTAGCGGCAGGGTCACGGGAGGCTCCATCCGGGGCCACCGGGACCAGGCGGTCCACCCGGGCCACCGGGACCAGGCGGTCCACCCGGCCCACCGAAACCACCCGGCCCACCGAAACCACCCGGCCCACCGGGGCCGCCCGGTCCACCTGGGCCGCCCGGCCAACCGGGTCCGCCCCGATTACCGGGTCCGCCCCAGTTGTCGTGACAATGCCCGGAGTCCCAGTTATCGCCCCAGCCCGGATTCCAGGATTCTCCTGGGCACCACCGTGGGAAAGGCCCGGGCTGCGCCTGCGCCTGCACCGCGCCTCCCACTTCTGCGAGGCCGAGGCCGATGAGGGCCGCGAAAATCGTTGCGGCCATTCGTGGAAATTTTTTCAACATGTCGACGGATACCCTAACAAGGCCGCGTTAAACACAAACCGTTTACTTAAGATGACACATCGGTTATTCTGGCGGCGTGCCACGGGCTGGGTGGGTCAAGCCGGAGCGTGATCACCGCTTGTCCGATTACCTCTCACTGGGCATGTTGACCAGGGTGTTTCCGCCCGAGATGATCGATGAAGTGCTTGCTGAGTGCGGCCGCGGCGAGAAGCGGCACCGATTGTTACCTGCGCGGGTGGTGGTCTACTACGTGCTCGGCCTGGCGTTGTTTTCGACGTCCTCCTATGAGGAGGTGATTCGCATGCTGGTCGCGGGGCATTCGTGGGCTTCGGGTTGGTCACAGCAATGGTCGGTGCCGACCAAGGCGGCGTTGTTCCAGGCGCGCAAGCGACTGGGGCCCGAGCCGCTGCGGGCACTGTTCGACAAGGCGGTGGTGCCGTTGACCGCTCCGCACACCGCCGGTGGTTTCTATCGGTCGTGGCGGTTGATGAGCGTGGACGGGATGTGTCTGGACACCGCCGACACCGAGGCCAACGAGGCGCGGTTCGGCCGGCCGGGTTCCTCGCGCGGGGAGCGCCGTGGCGGCGCGTTCCCGCAGGTGCGGGTGCTGGGATTGGCCGAGCGCGGGTCGAAGGCGATCCTCGATGCCGCGGTCGGTTCCTACCGGCAGGGCGAACAGGCACTGGCCGAGCAGGTACTGCGGTCGCTGCGGCCGGGCATGCTGGTGTCGGCTGATGGCGGCTTCTTCAGCTACCCGCTGTGGGCCAAAGCGGCCGGCACCGGTGCGGACCTGCTGTGGCGGATCACGTCCAGCGCCGTCGTGCTACCTGTCGAAAAGTGTTACCGCGACGGCTCTTTCGCTTCCCGTATCTATCCGGGGACCACAGCGCGGCGCAACGGCACCGACGGCATCGACGTGCGAGTCGTCGAGTACACCCTCGACCCTGGCCCCGAAACCGCGAACCGCACCTGCCGGCTGATCACCACCATCACCGATCCCTTCGCGGCGCCGGCCTCCGAACTCGCCCGGCTCGACGCCGAGCCCTGGGAGATCGAAACCGCCTTCGACGAGCTGAAAACCCATCAGCGCGGCCCAGGGCTGGTGCTGCGCTCCAAGTTGCCCGACGGGGTGATCCAGGAAGTCTATGGCCACCTGTGCGTGCACTACGCGATCCGCTGGCTGATGTACTCGGCGGCAACCGATTACGGGCAGGGCCCGGACGGACTGTCATCCGCCCGATCCCTCCGGGCCGCTCGCCGAACGAACACCAGCCACCTGGGTTTTCCTCCCGAGACCTCGCGATGACGCCGACCACACCGGCACCGCCGCGATCCTCGGCGAACTGGTCCCGCCCGACGTCCACGAACGATCCTGCGCCGACCGATCTTCTATTCTTAAATAAACGGTTTCGCGTTCAACCGGAGGGCTCGGCTCCAACAAGAGGCCCCAGCGTTCGCTTCTGCGGGTTTCCTGCCAGTCGCGTCGGCCCTCGCGTCGCGTCACTGCTGGCAGGTCGCACACCAGAACATGTTCCGGCCTTCTAGTACCGCCATGCTGATCGGCTCACCGCACACCCGGCACAGCTCGCCGGCCCGCCGGTACACGTACGTCCGCGGCCGACCGGGCAGGTATGACGGCGGACCGTGGTCGTGCTCGGCCGACACCGTGATGATCTTGCCGCGACGCAAACCGACCTTCATCAAGTCCACCAGATCGGTCCACGCCGCCTCGAACTCCGCCTCGCCGATTGCCCGGCCGGGCCGGTACGGGTCGATGCGGTGGCGGAACAACAACTCGCTGCGGTAGACGTTGCCGACACCGGCGATGACGGTCTGGTCCATCAGCAGCGCCCCGACGGGCCTGCGCGACTTCGTGATTCGGCCCCACGCCCACGACGGGTCGGCGTCGCTCCGCAACGGGTCGGGGCCCAGCCGGGCCAGGATGTCACTCACCCGGGCTTCGTCGATGACCTCGCACACCGTCGGGCCGCGTAGGTCGGTCCCGTAGTCGGCGCCCACCATGCGCATCCGCACCTGTCCGACCACTTCCGGTAACGCGCCGTCGGGACCCGAGGGAATCGGCCATTCGGTGAACGTGCCGTACAGGCCGAGATGTACATGCACGATCGGGCCGCCGGTGTAGTGGTGGAAAAGGTGCTTGCCCCAGGCGTCGGCCCGGCGCAACACCCGGCCGTGTACTAGGGCCGCCGAATCGGCGAAGCGACCTTGCGGGCTCGACACCGCGACCGGCGACCCGCCGAAACGCCGCTGATGCAGCCGGGCCAGCCGGTGCAGGGTATGCCCTTCGGGCATGCCTCAGCCCGGAGCACCGGGCACCGGCGGCGCCTTATGCGTGCGTTCGTACTCGCTCAGAATGTCGATACGCCGTTGGTGGCGTTCGGCTTTCGACCACGGGGTGTCCAGGAAGGCGTCCACCATGGCCAGCGCCTCCTCCTCGGTGTGCATGCGACCGCCGATGCCGATCAACTGCGCATTGTTGTGTTCGCGCGCCAGCTTGGCGATTTCGACGTTCCACGCCAGCGCGCAGCGGGCGCCGGGCACCTTGTTCGCGGCCATCTGCTCGCCGTTGCCGGATCCCCCCAGGACGATCCCCAGGCTCTCGGGGTCGGCGACCGTTCGCGTTGCGGCGGCGATACAGAACGCCGGGTAGTCGTCCTCGGCGTCATAGCTGTAGGCCCCGCAGTCGATCGGCTCGTGGCCCGCTTGCGCGAGGTGCTCGATCATCCGCTGCTTGAGCTCGAATCCGGCATGGTCGGAACCCAGGTAGACGCGCATGCCCGACATTGTGCCGGACCCGGTCGCCCCCTGTCCGGGGGGCTAGTCGAATTCCGGTTTCTCGGTACGGGTCCGCTTGAGTTCGAAGAAGTGCGGGTAGGACGCGAAGGTCACCGAGGCGTCCCACAGCTTGCCGGCCTCCTCGCCGCGCGGAATTCTCGAGAGCACCGGCCCGAAGAACGCCACCCCGTTGACGTGGATGGTCGGCGTGCCGACGTCGTCACCGACCGCATCCATCCCGGCGTGGTGGCTCGTGCGCAGGGCGTCGTCGTAGGCGTCACTGTCCGCGGCCTCGGCGAGCTCGGCCGGCAGGCCCGCGTCGGCGAGCGACGCCTTGATGACCTCGGGAAGGTCCTTGTTGTCCTCGTTGTGAATCCTGGTGCCCATCGCGGTGTAGAGGGGGCCCAGGACGCCGTCGCCGTGGGCCTGCGCCGCGGCGATCGCCACCCGAACCGGTCCCCACGCCTTGTTCATGTTCTCGCGATACTTCTCGGGAAGGTCGTCGCGGTTCTCGTTGAGGATCGCCAGGCTCATCACGCGGAAGCTCACGGTGATGTCGCGAACCTTCTCGACCTCGAGGATCCACCGGGAGGTGAGCCATGCCCACGGGCACAGCGGGTCGAACCAGAACTCAGCCTGAGATTTGACGGGGACCTCGGCGGGCATGGCGCAGTCCTCTCCTCGAAAGCTGATGACGCTGGCGGCCACCGTCCCGCTCAACCGTAGCGCCGTGGGTGTGTTCCCGTCCCGTCCTGCACGTAAGTTGGTCACGTGGCCCTTCCTAATCTCACTCGGGACCAGGCGGCCGAACGTGCCGCGCTGATCACCGTCGACAGCTACCAGATCAGCCTCGACCTCACCGACGGCTCCGGCGCGCCCGGCAACCGGACTTTCCGGTCCACCACCACCGTGGTGTTCGACGCGCTCGCCGGCGCCGACTCCGTCCTCGACATCGCCGCCGACACGATCCGCAGCGCCACCCTCAACGGTCGCGACCTCGACGTGTCGGGCTACGACGAATCGACCGGCATTCCGCTGCGCGGGCTGTCCGACCGCAACGTCGTCGTCGTCGACGCCGACTGCCGCTACTCCAACACCGGCGAGGGACTGCACCGGTTCGTCGACCCGGTGGACGACGAGACCTACCTGTATTCGCAATTCGAAACCGCCGATGCCAAGCGCATGTTCGCCTGCTTCGACCAGCCGGACCTCAAGGCCACCTTCGACCTGAAAGTGACCGCACCCAAGCACTGGAAGGTCGTCTCCAACGGTGCGACCGTGTCCGTCGCGGAGGCGGGCGGGGCCGGGGTGCACAC
>NZ_JBYCLC010000319.1:0-1832 GCF_057473685.1 Mycobacterium sp. TH-M116
CCTTGGCCAGCGACGCCGAATAGTTTCCGCCGCCCAATCCGGTCAGCGCCGCACACACCAGATACGGCCACAGCGGCAGGCCCGGGTGCGCCAGCAAAATGAGCGCCCCGCCGGTGGGGATCAGCAGCACCAGCGATGAGAACGTCGTCCAGTTCCGCCCGCCAAACCAGTTGGCGGCCAACGCATATGGTATCCGCACAACGGCGCCGACCAAAGAGGCCACCGCGGCTATCAGCAACTTGTCCCCGGTCGAGAACCCGTAGACGGAGACCGGCATGAACAGCACCATCACCGACCACAGGTACCAGACCGAAAAGGTGACATGGACATTCACGATCAGCCAGAACAGATTCCGGCGCGCGATAACCCTATTTCCGGCGGCCCATGCCTCCTCGTCGTCTGGGTTCCAATCGGTGATGCGTGACCGCACCATACGCTTACCCGCCTTCCCTGGATTGTGGTGGACAACCGGCCGAACGCTTCTTACTGGACCGGATTCGCGGCGAGCCAATGCGTGGTGGGTGTCATGGCGACGAAAATACAATGCGGCGAGTATTTTTCGGCCATTTCATTCCACCTGCAACCGTGCGCACCGGCGATGAATCTGCGTGGTGTCATGCCTTTGTGGCCTGATCACCCGCCTGCACCGCCTAGCCCGGTGCCGGTCGGCGACTAACCCGGATTCAGGGTGCGCTCGGTGGGAAAAGAATGTGGCTGCCAGCTTGGTGGCCGCGATCCCGGACTGATCGATGCCTTGCGGGCTCCCGGACCAGAGCCGCCGAGACGGGATGGACGCGAACCGGTCCCGTCATCACCGGGCCTCAAGAGCGGATACATGGGAAAATGCCGAACCGCCACGGTGGTCTCCTCGACGCCACGTTCGACTGTCCGATTGACCGCCGAACCCTGAGTTGTTTCGCAGGAACCATTGGCCGTCGACGAACGACGTGCGGTTGTGGCGGGTCCCACCGCCGTGGTGCGCCGACCGGCTGCCGGCGCGGTCTTTAAAATTAGCGTGAACCAATTACTTGACAGTAACACGGCATAATGGAATCCCGGCAAGCAAAACAGGTGGCTACACAGGAGATGCCCAGGAAGAGTCCGGACCGCGCATACGGCTCCGGGCGGTTCCTGAACAATGCGTGATTGTTGCCGGAACTCGATGTCGCCGGCGTTCGCTCCGGGTGCTTCGCGGTGACCCCGGCCGCTGCCCCGCGTCGCCCGCGAGAGACCGAAAGCCGGCGCGCACGGGGTTCGGAAATCGGTTCGGGTTGCTGTACACGATCGGCTCGACGCCCTTGGCGGCCAGCGATGCCCTTGGCGGCCAGCAACGCCGGAGTCGACGCGATGAGAGCCCCGGCCCCGCAGCGCCGATGCGCGCATCGATTCACCACTCCGTCATGGTTCCGATGTGTGCCCGCTGACGCCCTGCGCGGCGCAGATGAACGCCTCCGGGCACGCGGTCAGCTCGTAGCCGCCGGAGAGACGGTGCGGCGTCGCAACGTGGTCTATGTCGTATTTCGTCTATGTCGTATTTCATTGCCGACGTGCGTGATTGGCCGGTGGGATGACCACGTGCCGAAAACTCGGAGGCATGCTCACCGCAGCTGCAGCCCGTCGAGGAACTCCAACAGTATGGCGTTCACCTCATCGGGTCGCTCCTGCTGCAGCCAGTGCCCGGCGCCGTCGATCATCACCTGGCGGTACGGGCCGGCGACCACCTCCGACGCGCGGTCGGGACGGGTGAACGTCAAGACCGGGTCGGCCGTCCCCGCCACAAACAGCGACGGCACCGAGATCGTGGCATTGCCCAGCTCCGGGGCGAGTTCGGG
>NZ_JBYCLC010000320.1:0-7843 GCF_057473685.1 Mycobacterium sp. TH-M116
GCGCGAACCCGCCCGGCCGCCGACGCGTGCGTGGCCGCGGCCTTGCCGGCGCGCCCGCCGACCACCAGTCCTTCCAGCAGGCTGTTGGACGCCAACCGGTTGGCGCCGTGCATCCCGGTGCGGGCCACCTCGCCGGCCGCGAACAGCCCCGGCAACTCGGTCCGGCCGGACACGTCGGTGACGATCCCACCGCAGCTGTAGTGCGCCCCCGGGACGACCGGCATGGGCTGACGGACGGGGTCGATGCCCGCGGCCCGGCATGCGGCGCTGACGGTCGGGAACCGGGCCTCGAAGCTCTCGATGCCGCGGGCGTCGAGCAGGACGTACGGGTCGCCGGTGGCCTTCATCCGGGCGTCTATGGCCGCCGCGACGATGTCGCGCGGTGCCAAATCCGCCATCGGGTGGACACCGGCCATGATCGCATTGCCCTGCCGGTCAAGCAGTGTCGCGCCCTCACCGCGGATGGCCTCGGTGACCAGCGGACGGCGCCCGCCCGCACCGCCCCGGAACAGCATCGTCGGGTGGAACTGGATGAACTCGACGTCGCTGACCGCGACCCCGGCCCACAACGCCAACGCGATCCCGTCGCCGGTGGACCCGCTCGGGTTGGTGGTGGCGCCGTAGAGATGCCCGAGCCCGCCGCAGGCCAGGATCACCGACGGCGCGCTGATGATCCCGTGACCGTCCGGATTGCCCACCAACACCCCGGTGACCGCTTCTTCGCCCAGGGCGCCGTCGTGCAGCACGCGCAGGGCCACGTGGCCGGTGCGGATGTCCAGCACGGCCGCGGCGTGGTCGAGCGCGCGCTGCACCTCGGCGCCCGTGGCGTCGCCACCGGCGTGCACGATCCGGCGCCGGGAGTGCCCGCCCTCGCGTGTGAGCGCCCACCGGCCGGGGGCCGCTTCGTCGAATCGCGCTCCCTCACCGACCAATTCGGTCACGGCGCGGTAGCCGTCGGCCACGATCGAGGTGACCGCGTCGGGGTCGCACAGGCCCGCACCCGCGACCAGGGTGTCGGCGACGTGGGCGTCGATCGAATCGTCGTTGTCGGGCAGCACCACCGCGATGCCACCCTGGGCGTAGTGCGTCGCGGTCGTGCCGTGCGTCTGGTCGGCCTTGGACAGCACCACGACGCGGCGCCCGGAGCGCTGGGCGGCCAGGGCCGCGGCCAATCCGCCGACGCCGGTGCCGATGACGACGACGTCGGCGCTGTCCGTCCACGCCGCAGCGGCGGTCATTCCCCGCCGCCCGGCTGCCCGATTTCGATCATGCGCTGCACGCTGCGCCGCGCCGCCGCGGCGATGTCGGGGTCGACATCGACCTCGTCGGCACCCTCCACCAGGCAGCGCAACACGGCCGCGGGGGTGATCATCTTCATGTAGCGGCACGATGCGCGGTCGTTGACCGCCTGGAAGTCCACGTGCGGTGCCGCCCGGCGCAGTTGGTAGAGCATGCCGACCTCGGTGGCGACCAGCACCTTGCGGGCCCGCGTGACATTGGCGGCATCCAGCATGCCGCCGGTGGACAAGATCTTCACCCGGTCCGCGGGAAAAGCACCCTCACCCGCGAGGTACAACGCCGATGTCGCGCAACCGCATTCGGGATGCACGTACAGCTCGGCGTCGGGGTTCGCGCGGGCCCTCTCGGCCAGTTCGTCGCCGTTGATGCCGGCGTGCACGTGGCACTCGCCGGCCCACACGTGCAGGTTGGTTCGCCCGGTGACGCGGCGGACGTGCGCGCCCAGGAATTGGTCGGGGCAGAACAGCACCTCGCGGTCGGGATCGATGGAGGCGACGACGTCGACGGCGTTGGACGACGTGCAGCAGATGTCGGTGAGCGCCTTGACCGCCGCGCTGGTGTTGACGTAGGAGACGACGACGGCGCCGGGGTGTTCGTCCTTCCAGGCGCGCAGGTCGTCGGGGGTGATGGAGTCGGCCAGCGAGCACCCGGCCCGCTGGTCGGGAATGAGCACGGTCTTGTCCGGGCTGAGGATCTTGGCGGTCTCGGCCATGAAGTGCACGCCACAGAACACGATGGTGTCCTCGGGCGCCTCGGCGGCGATCCGCGACAGTGCCAGCGAGTCGCCGACGTGGTCGGCCACGTCCTGGATGGCCGGCAGCTGATAGTTGTGCGCGAGGAGGGTGGCGTTGCGCGCCGTGGCCAGTCGGCGGATCTCGGCGGCCCACTGCTCGTCGGCGTCCACCCCGGTGTAGCCGGAGGGCGAATCGGTGACGCCGGTGACCTTGTTTTCCGCGAACGTGTCCATGCCTTTCAGCACCGTCACGGCGGCTCCTTTCGGCTAGGAGGTTTTCGACTTAGAATCGAAAACATGTCCCATGGTAACACCGCGCACGAAGTGCTCGCCGTCGTGTTCCAGGTTCGCCCGGGGGCCGAGCCGGTGAAGGCGGGGGTTCGAAAAGAGAAACCGCAGCTTAACGTGCTGTTATGGCAGCGGGCCAAGGATCCGCAAAAAGGTGCCTGGTCGCTGCCGGGCGGGCGGCTGCGCAATGACGAGGACATGACGACCTCGGTCCGGCGTCAACTCGCCGAGAAGGTCGACCTGCGCGAGCTGGCACATCTCGAGCAGCTGGCGGTCTTCTCCGACCCGCACCGGGTGCCCGGTAACACCCGCAGGATCGCGTCGACGTACCTGGGCTTGGTTCCCCTCCCCGCCACTCCCGAGCTGCCCCCGGACACCCGCTGGCACCCCGTGAGTTCGCTGCCGCCGATGGCCTTCGACCACGGCCCGATGGTGACCCACGCCCGCACCCGGCTGGTGGCCAAGATGTCCTACACGAACATCGGGTTTGCCCTGGCGCCCACGGAGTTCGCGCTCTCGACGCTGCGCGACATCTACGGCGCCACCCTGGGCCACCCAGTAGACGCGACGAACCTGCAGCGGGTCCTGGTCCGGCGCGGGGTCATCACCCAGACAGGTTCCATCGCGCAGTCGGGGCGTAGCGGCGGGCGGCCCGCGTCCCTCTACCACTTCGTCGACTCCCGGCTCCGGATCACCGACGAGTTCGCCGCGTTCCGTCCGCCCGGCCAGCCGTGAAGGTTTGGTCCCGCGCGAGCCTGGTCACACTACGGCGGTTACGTTGTGGTTACCACCCGTTCATACGCGACAATGCCGGTTGGCCAAGAAGGGATCCCTCATGGTTGAACTCGGCAATCTGGCGGATGCACATGGCGCGGAGTGGATCGGCCGGCCGCCACACGAGGAACTGCAGCGCAACGTGCGCCCGCTGCTGCCCGCTGACGACCCCTTCTACCAGCCTCCACTGGGCTATCGGCATTCCCGGCCCGGCACCGTGCTGCGCTCACGCGACGTCGAGCTGGCGTTTCTGGGCCTGATCCCGCAGGCCGTCAAAGCCGTCCAGCTGCTCTACCGGACGACCGATCTGAACGGCGAGCCGGAGGCGACCGCGACCACCGTGATCGTGCCGGCCGAGCTCGCTCCCGGGCATGCCTGCCCACTGCTGTCCTATCAATGTGCGATCGACGCCGTGTCGTCACGCTGCTTCCCGTCCTATGCGCTGCGGCGCCGGGCCAGGGCGCTCGGGTCCATCGGCCAGCTCGAACTGTTTCTGATCGCCGCCGCCGTCGCCGAGGGATGGGCGATTTCGGTGCCCGACCACGAGGGCCTCAAGGGCCTGTGGGGCGCGCCCTACGAACCCGGCTATCGCGTCCTGGACGGCATCAGGGCCGCACTGGGTTCGGACCGGCTCGGGCTGTCACCGGCCGCGCCGATCGGGCTGTGGGGCTACTCCGGCGGCGGACTGGCCAGCGCATGGGCCGCCGAGATGTGTGCCGAGTACGCACCCGAACTCGACATCGTCGGTGCGGTGCTGGGCTCACCCGTCGGCGATCTGGGCAACACCTTCCGCAGGCTCAACGGCAGCTTCCTGTCGGGCCTGCCCGCGCTGGTGGTGGCCGCGCTCGCCCACACGTATCCAGACCTGGACCGCGTCATCACCGAGCACGCCAGCACGGAAGGCCTCGCCGTGCTGGAGTCGCTCGAGAAGATGACGACGATGAAAGCCATCGTCGCGATGGCGGGCAAGGACATGGGCGACTACCTCGACAAACCACTCGAGGACGTCCTGTCGACTCCCGAGGTCAGCTACGTCTTCGACCAGATCAAGCTCGGCGCCGCGGTGCCGGCGCCGCCGGTGCTGCTGGTGCAGGCCGTGCATGACTACTTGATCGACGTCAAGGACATCGACGTGCTCGCCGACGCCTACTCCGCCGGCGGGGCCCGCGTCACCTACCACCGGGACGCGTTCAACGAGCACATGCTCCTGCACCCGCTGTCGGCCCCGATGGCGCTGCGCTGGCTCACCGACCGGTTCAACGGCCGCCCGCTGACCGAGCACCTCATCCGGACGACGTGGCCGACGATGTTCAACCCGATGACCTACGTCGGAATGGCCCGGCTGGCCAGGATCGCCGCGAAGGTCGTCTTCGGCAGGAAGATCCACCGTCGTCCGCTATGACACGGCTGTGTCCGTGGATCCTCCCGCGCCCACCGGCAGCGCATCGGCGGGCCGGTGGGCCGCCGGCGAAGCGCCCAGGTCGTCGCGAGTGTGCGCCGCCGCCATCAGGGCGTAGACCAGTGTGGCGATGGCCGCGGGCCACAGCAGTGTCGCCGCCACCTGTAGCGGCCCGTGGGAGAAGAACACCGGTGGCGCCTCGATCACGTAGGCCACCGCCGGGCTCCCGGACAGCGGTATGGCGTCGAAGTCCGTCTCTCCGTAGCGCAGCCTGACCAGCACTGCGCCCACGGCGCAGGCCACGGCCGCGGTGGCCAGCATCCCGACGAACAGCCCGACGACCATTCCCGGACCGCGCCGGCGGCGCCACTGCCACCCCAGCACGGCCGTCACGACCGCCAGCGCGGTCAGCAGGCCCAGCAGCAGGCACGGGTCGTCGAAGAAGTGCTCGGATTCGGTGCCCAGATACTCGTGGACGCGCTCGCCGGCCCGGGTCTTGGCCGCCACCGCGTGGATGGGCGCGGCAATCCACGCCCACAGCGCGCCCAGCAACGCCCCGGTCAACGACAACGCCAGCGCCGCGCCGGCGAACACTCGCCCAGGACCGTTCACCGCCGGCCCTCCAGGTTCGAGGAGTCCACGTGTCCGTGCCGCGAGCAGTGTGCCCGCCAGCCGTCCGGACGGACCTGCACCACCATGCGGCGTCCGCACTCGGCGCAAAACCGTGGCGGCTCAAGGCCCTGCTGGGCCGCGGTCGGCACCACGGTCCCCCCTAACTCCCCGGTGTAGACGTTGTAGACGCCACCGCTGACCGGCACGCCCAGATCCTCGGCCACAATTGCCTATTCCTACAGGCTGGCGTTGAGCGCCTTGATCGGCATCTGCAAGTCGCCGAGCAATTCCAGGTCGGCTTCGGCGGGACGGCCGAGGGTGGTCAGGTAGTTCCCGACGATCACGGCGTTGATACCGCCCAGGATGCCCTGCTTGGCGCCCAGGTCGCCCAAGGTGATCTCGCGGCCACCGGCGAAGCGCAGGATGGTACGCGGCAAGGCGAGCCGGAAGGCGGCCACCGACTTCAGCGCCTCGCCGGCCGGCAGCACCTCCAAGTCCCCGAACGGCGTGCCGGGCCGGGGGTTGAGGAAGTTCAGCGGGACCTCGTCGGGATCCAGTTCGGCCAGTTCGGCGGCAAATTCGGCGCGCTGCTCGAGGGTTTCCCCCATGCCGAGGATGCCGCCGCAGCACACCTGGATGCCGGCGTCGCGCACCATCGACAACGTCTGCCAGCGTTCTTCCCAGGTATGGGTGGTGACGACGTTGGCGAAGAACGACCGCGCGGTCTCGAGGTTGTGGTTGTAGCGATGCACCCCCATCGCCTCGAGCTGCTCGACCTGCTCGGGGGTCAGCATCCCCAGCGAGCAGGCGATGTTGATCTCGACCTCGGCGCGGATCGCTTCGATGCCCGCCGCGACCTGCGCCATCAGGCGTTCGTCGGGTCCGCGGACCGCGGCGACGATGCAGAACTCGGTGGCACCCGACTTGGCGGTCTGTTTGGCCGCCTCGACCAGGCTGGGGATGTCGAGGCGGGCGCTGCGCACGGGCGACGCGAAGAGGCCCGACTGGGAGCAGAAGTGGCAGTCCTCGGGGCAGCCGCCGGTTTTCAGGCTGATGATGCCCTCTACCTCGACCTCCGGGCCGCACCAGCGCATCCGCACCGCATGGGCCAGGGCCAGCAGCTCGTCGAGCCGGTCGTCAGGCAGCCGCAGCACCGCCAGCACCTGCTCACGGCTCAGCCCCTCACCGCTCTCCAGAACCTGCCGGCGGGCTGTCTGCAGAATTTCGGTGTCGTGGCTGTCGGTGCTTGGCCGAGCCGCCGCCTGAGTCACCCAGTACTCCTTTACGCCGTGTACGAGTCCGCGTCCACGTTAGGGTAGCGGCCTGCACCGACCAAACCACGGTCAGCCGATCGGATGCTCGGCGCGCTTGGTGCCGTCCCAGCGGCGCAGGCCCGCGAACTGGCCGTCGATCTGACGCGGCCGGCCCGCGATGCGCAGCGCCCGGCTCAGCTGGGCGCCGCCGACGCGGCGGGCCAGCGTGACGTGCGCGGTCCATTGGCCAGGCAGGCTGTTGGGCATCGGCGACGGCGCCAGGTGCGGACCGCATAGCCGGTGCGCCTCGGCGTGCAGGGCCAGCAGTTCGCTCGTCGGCAGCACGAGCCGCGCGAACACCACGTTGTCCCGGCCGAACAGCACCGGCGCCCCGATGGTCGCCGGCAGCGGCAGCCGCGCGACCAGCGGGCGCAGCAGTTCGTCGACGTCGTTGTCGATCCGTTCGGCGACGGCCAGCGTGACGTGCGGGCGGCCGGCCGACGCCTGGCTGGGGATTTCCGCGACAGCCAGCTGCTCCCACATGCGACGGACGGCCGCCTCGGTATCGCGGTCGAAGACCAGCTCGATCGAGTGCACCATCAGCGGAGCAACCCGGTCACCCAGTCGCGGTCGAACGCCGCCGCGCTCATCTGCGCGAACTGCGCGGGATCAAGCTTGCCGGCCCCGGCGGGCAGCGCGGCGCGCACCGGGGCCATCCCGGCCAGCGCGGTACGGTTCGAGGCCTCCACCACGCCGGGCCGCGCCGGCCAGCTCCCGATCGCCAATCCCGCGCACGAAACACTTTGTGCTGCAAGCGCTTCCAGGGTGAGCGCGGTGTGGTTGAGGGTGCCCAGCCCGGCTGCGACGGCGACCAGCGCCGCGGCGCCGAGGTCGACGGCCAGGTCACGCACCGTGACGCCCCCCTCGGCGAGTTCGACCAGCAGCCCTCCCGCGCCCTCGACCAGGGTCAGCCTGCCGGGGCGGTCCAGGCCGCCGATGAGCTCGCGGAGTTGCGCACGGGTGGGCAGCGCCTTGCCGGCGGCCTCGGCGGCGGCGGCCGGCGCCAACGGCTGCGGATACCTCGCGCCGCCGGCGACCTTGGTGACTCCCGACAGCCGCGCCGCCTCGGCGAGGTCGTCGTCGCCGCAGTCGGTGCCGGTCTGGACGGGCTTGCACACCGCCACCTCGATGCCGGCCAGGCGGGCATGGCAGGCCAGCGCCGCGGTGACGACGGTCTTGCCGACGCCCGTGTCGGTGCCGGTGACGACCAGAACGGTCAACGGCGGGCCACGGCGAGCACGTCGGTCAGCACGCGGCGCGCAAGCGCCAGCTCGGCGGCATCCAGGGATGCGCGCGCGGTCAGCCGCAGCCGCGAGGTCCCGGCAGGGACGGTCGGAGGCCGGAAGCAGCCAACCTTCACGCCGGCGTCCAGGCAGGCCGCCGCGGCGGCCAGCGCCACCTCGGGCTCGCCCAGGATCACCGACA
>NZ_JBYCLC010000321.1:0-9946 GCF_057473685.1 Mycobacterium sp. TH-M116
CGCCGCAGGTTCGGTATCGACGATTTGACTCAACAGCGCCTCCCCCGTCACAGGTCCCGCGGCGGCCGTCCGGACACCTTTGCAGCCGGGCCCTTCGGCGCTTTCATGGCAAGCGACTCTCTGGACAAAGGAGCTCGCTTCGTAGACGAAGTTGACATTGCGGTCCACCCCCCCCCTGGCCGATACGGGCTCGTGCGTGATGAACGAATGGAATTGACACGGGATAGTAACGCGAGTCACGCCGCGGAAGCGAGGGGTTCGAGTTGACCCACGCGAAAATTCGCGGACCAGGTTGAGGTTGTCGGAGCGTGACTGGCGCCGGTGGTTCGGCCGGCGTGGACGCGGGACGAATCGAGCATGACCTCCGGAGGCGGCCATCCGACATGACCGCAGCGCGGCGGATTTGACAACCGCGCAACCACCACGCGAAGAAATGCAATTTGTAAAGAAACTAGACACAGCATCGCCAATGCCCTTGTTGTAACGATTGTATAACGATAATTGCATTTAGGCCGTGCGCGATATTGACACCGCTCGAACTTGACCGTTCTAATTACGCTACTCGTGAGTAGTAATCCCCTGGCGTACCGGACTACGGCACTCACCTGCATCAACACTTGCCTCGAGTCGTCCAGGAGCGCTGCGGCGTGAACTTTCTCATCCTGCCACCGGAAATCAACGCGTCACGACTGTTCGCGGGCGTGGGATCCGAGCCGATGCTGTCAGCCGCGATGGCCTGGGACGGCATCGCGGAAGAAACGGCGTCCGCCGCGGCCTCCATCTCATCGCTGACCTCCGGGCTGGTCGCCCAGGCGTGGCACGGGCCGTCCGCTGCGGCCATGGCGGCCGCCGCAGGCCCCTACGCCAGGTGGCTGATCGCCGTGGCGGCCGAGGCCAAGGAGGCGGCCGTACAGGCGCGCACGGTGAGCGGCGAGTTCGCGATGGCGCAGGCGGCAATGGTGCAGCCGGGTCTGATCGGCGTGAACCGTTCTCAGCTGGTTTCGTTGATGATTTCCAACCTGTTCGGGCAGAACGCGCCGGCGATCGCGGCGCTGGAAGCCGAGTATGAGGACATGTGGGCACAGGCGGTGTCAGCAATGTCGAGCTATCACAGTGGTGTTTCGACAGCCTTGTCGGCGCTCACCCCCTTCACGCATCTGTTGGACAACCTCGCCGGCCTGCCGATTCCGTCGGCCGTCGTAGCTGCGGTGCCTGCGGCGCCGGTCAAAACATTGGCGCTGAACCTGGGCCTGGCCAATATCGGAGGCAGCAACATCGGGAACGCGAACATCGGCTTCGCGAACATCGGCAGCGGAAACCTCGGCAATTCAAATTTCGGATCGGGGAACCTGGGCAGCCTGAACCATGGCCTGGCGAACCTGGGTGGAGCCAACTTTGGTTTTGGCAATGCGGGCAGCATCAATTTCGGCTTCGGAAATTCGGGTGACTCCAACATCGGTTTTGCGAACACCGGTAACAGCAATATCGGCATCGGGCTGACGGGCAACAATCGGGTCGGTATCGGCAACGCCTACATCGGCGCCCCGTTAAGCCTTTTCAACGTCGCCGGGCTCAACTCTGGCAGCGGAAATATCGGGCTGTTCAACTCAGGCAGCGGGAACGTAGGTTTCTTCAATTCGGGCACCGGCAACTTCGGCTTCGGCAATTCCGGCAGCTACAACACGGGGCTCTTCAACTCTGGGCAGGCGAACACCGGGCTGTTCAACTCGGGTTCGTTCAACACCGGTTGGCTCGACGCCGGCATCGCCAACACGGGATTGACCAACCCCGGCGATTATAATTCCGGCAGCTCCAACCCCGGCTCATTCAACACGGGCGGCTTCAACACCGGCACGGCGAACACCGGCTGGTTGAATGCCGGAAACATCAACACCGGCGTTTTGAATACCGGCAACATGAATAACGGCTTCGTCAACACGGGCGACATGAATAGCGGTATCTTCTTTCAAGGTGTGAGTCAAGGCGGTCTACAGTTGGCGATCACGACGCCGAACTTGACTCTGCCGCCTTTCGAGATACCCTCCGTTGTGATTCCTGCGTTTGATTTGCCCCAGTTTTCAATTCCGTCGCTGACGATTCCCTCGTTGACGATTCCGGCGGGGACGGCGTTGGGTGCGTTTGATCTGCCGGTGTTGTCGGTGCCGTCGGTGACGGTGCCGTCGTTGACGATTCCGCCGATCACGGTGGGTGGATTCAGTCTGCCGGAGTTGTCGGTGCCGTCGGTGAGCATTCCGTCGTTCACGATCCCGGCGATAGCATTGGGTGGTTTCAGCTTGCCGGCATTGACGGTACCCGCACTGGGCCTTCCAGCTATTACGGTGCCTGCTTTCACGACTCCTGCCTTTATTTTTGACGGAAAAATACTGACCGCTGAAATCTCCATACCACCCATAACTGTGGGCGGATTTTACACACCATTGATAAATCCGCTTGGCATCAGCGTGACGTTTCCTACTTTTACGTTGGACTACGTCTTAACTTTCCCGAACAACACCACGCTCATTCAGACCGGTATTTCGGGCCTGACTCCGCAGATCGGAGGGGGCGTCAACGGGCCCGGAACCAGACCCGGTACCGGGGGAGGGCCGGCTTCCCTCACCATCTCCGGGGGCATCATTCCAGGCTTCGGCTTGGAGATTCCCTCCTTCTACGTCCCCGGCTTCAACTTGCCCGGCTTTACGATCCCGGGACTTACCATCGGCGCACTCGCCACGCCCGCGATCGCTGTCCCCGAGATCAAAATTCCCTCGATCTCGACAGCGGAGTTCACCATCCCATCGATCGGCGTCGGCTCATTTGACCTTCCGCAGATCACCACACCGCAATTGACGACGCCGCCGATCACGATTGATCCGATCACGGTCAGTGGTTTCCAGTTGCCGCAGATCACCACGCCGACGATCACGACGCCGCCGTTGACGATCGCTCCGATCGGGGTGGGGTCGTTCAGTCTGCCCAACATCACCACGCCGACGATCACGACGCCGCCCTTTGTGGTGCCCCCGATCGGACTGAGCAGTTTCACCACCGCGCCGTTTACCATCCCCAGCTTCCATCTGCCCGCGACCACCATCGCGGTGATCGATTTCCCAAGTGCCCCAGGCGTCTTCAACTCGAGTACATCGCCGTCGTCGGGGTTCTTCAACTCCGGCACCGGAGGGGAATCGGGCTTCGGCAACAACGGATCTGGACTCTCGGGCTGGTTCAACGCGGATCCGACGGGTGGGCACACCGGCGGCTCCGGTTACCACAACTTCGGCAGCCTGATTTCGGGCTTCAGCAACTTGGGCCGTGGCATCTCCGGGGTGTTCAACACGGGATCCTTGCCGTTCACGATGACGAGCCTGGTGTCGGGCGCCAGGAACGCCGGCTACGACCTTGCCGGTGTCTTATTCGAAGACTGACTGTGTCACGAAAATTAAGCGCCGCCGACAGTGAGCGGTTTCCAGTTGACTTCACCCGGGCCACGAATAGCCGCACCGGGTTTCTCTTCGGACCACCGTCAACGTAGTGTGATCTCACACACGATCGCCGCGAGCAGGTAGGACATGAACGATTCGAATGGTCAGGTTGACCGCGGGTTCGAACCTCGTCGGCCCGCTGAGGTCGATGCCCTCGCCGCAGTGCTGCGCGAGGCGGCGGGCGTGGTCGAGCTCACCAGAGGGCTGTTCAGCCAGACATTCCGCGCCGTCACCCATCCGAGGGACGCCGTGAACGGAATCACGAACGTGGTGAACTACCTGGCGAATTCGGCCAACGAGGTTCGTCAGTTCGCGATCGGTGAGGGTGACTCGGCCGGCGCGACCCAGACGCACCCACTGTCCGGCACGACCGTCGACCCTCACGCGGGGGCCGCGCAGGCGGAGGTCCTGCCGCCGGACGCCTGCGGCGCGCTCTCAGGGGACGGGACCGGGAGTGCGAGTTCTCACTCGGGCGGGGACGGTTCGTTGGGAGGGATGCTGTTGGGCACGGTCAGCCGAGTGGCCGCCCGTCCAGTCGGCATGTTTGTCGACACGTTGCGGCAGGTGCAGCAGGTGCAGTACGGCGTCGCGCCGTCGCAGGCCATCGACAACGCAGTCAGCATGTTCCTGGGAACGGCATCGCGGGATGAAATCGCCTCACTGAAAATGCGCGGCGAGGCGCTCCTTCGTGTGTCCTGCCAGCCCGAATACCAGTTTCGGGACGTGCATCCTTCATTCTCCAACATCCTCGACGAACTGCTTCCCGACGAGGCCAGAATATTGCGCTTCCTGGCGGTGGCCGGGACTCAACCGGCCATCGATGTGCGCACCAGAAAGCTTTTTGGCATAGGTTCTGTCAAGTTGGTCGGCGGGGTCAACATGATCTCAGAAATGGCGGGATGTAAATGGCCCGATTGCGCCTATCAGTATCTGGCGAATCTGAATCGCCTGGGCCTGATTGACTTTTCCAAGGAACCGGTTGAAGACTACCGGCGCTACGCGCTGTTGGAGGTTCAGCCGCGAGCCACGGCGGCGATGGCTCGGGAACCAAAATCGATCAGCGTCTATCGGAGCATATCGCTGACCTCATTCGGTCGGCAGTTCGTCAGTGCATGTATCGACATCGAAGGATATGAAGGCGGCGGCTGGGCCACCGACGGTCGCGCGGACAAGATCGTCGGGAAGGGCGCACCTTCCTGATCTGCGCGGCTGATCAGCGGGCGCTGATCACCATCCGAACAGCAGTAGGTGGATTCCCCCTACCACCACGCCCAACAGCCCCCCGTGGACGTAAAGCAGCCAGGCATCTTGTTCGATGGCCGAGTAGAGCATCTCGGCGAATTCATTCGGAGGCAAAGCGCGGAACTTCTGGGTTGCGAATAACTCGATTTTCTTGGCCCGCTGGTCACTGAATTCGTCGAAGGTCAGCAGTTCCGGCGCCAATTCCACGGCGGCAAGGCTCGCCTTGCGCTCCAATAGGACGACGTTGACTATCCCCAGTGAGCGGGTGGCGATCGCTCCCAGAGGAGTCAGTATCGCCTCGACTTCTTCGGCCACCGCCTCCTCGATGATCAGGGCGGTCTTGTCGGCACAGGCGCCGGCCAAAAGTTCGCGGGCGAAGTTCGGAACGGTCATGACCTCGCGGGACAGCATCTCGGAGAGTTCGGCAGCGGCTTCGTGCTGGCGCTTGGGAAAAAGGCCCTGGCGCCACAAGCAGCGATAGATGGGCTTGGGGTCGCCCGGTTCGAACACCACTTTGACGGCAAGGTAGTTGACCACTATCCCGATGATCGCCGCCCCGGCGAGCACAACCAGCCACGTGGGCATAGCGCTCAAGACGGGTGGCTGCTCTTCGCGTATCCACGATATGTACAGCGCAAGAGGGATTCCGAAGACGAAGCCGAGCGCACCGATGCGAATCATGAACCTGAGCTCGGGAGCGCCCATTCCTTTGATGATGTCGACGAGCACACCGGGGTTACGTCGCAGGTGATTGACCACCATCAGCTTCACATTGAGCAGGTCGCTGATGTTCTCGCCGATCCGGGCGAACACTCGGCGCGAGATTTGCGGTAGTTTGTCGTCCAGTGTCTTCAGTGTCTGGTTTTGGACCGGCACGGGCAGGCTGCGCCAGAGCGTGCGGTGCTCGCTTTCGATGATTTCCTCGGCAAGTTTCTTCACATTCGGTCGCAAGGCGTCCGCGATGGTGTCCGCGAGTTCCGCCGGGCCGAGCTCTTCGTAGAAATCTCGGATGCTGCCGACCCGGGCAATCGACATATCGACGATCAGGCTGGCCATTTTCTCGGCACGACAGGGGATGAACCCTTGGAATCCCAAGATTCCGTTGGGCGCAAAAATCGGCAGAATTTGAACCTTGCGGGGGAGAAACGGGAAGAGCGATTTGAGTCCCGGCACGTAGAACCCGGTGAAGTAGATCGGCGCGAAGAGCATGATCACCCCGGTCCAGTTGGTGATGAGACCGGCGATTGCGCTGAAGATCGGGATGCTGACCAAGTCGACCACGAAAGCGGACTGGCCGGTGAGTTCTTCCCAGTCGAGGAACGGTCCAGCCGCAGTAATACCGAGCATTGCAAAGTCCTCCCAGTGTGGTCGAGATCCGACCTGCTGGAAAGAATCTAGCAGTGTGGTCCTGAATTTTTCAGGCTCCCCTTGATGCTTGATCGGGTAGTTTTGTGCCTTGAGCGCAGGAGGCTCCTGTCGTTGCCGCGCAGGGTTTCTGGATGTCGGAGATCAGGAACCAAAGGAAGCGGGTTACGGTGTTCGCCGATCTCTATCCGCGCCGCGCGCCTGGTGTCACCGGTATCTTGGCCCTCCGGAGCGCCACCGGGACACGGCGTGTAAGCCCGCTCCGGCAGCGAGCAGCGCCATCCCCACGGCCAGCAGCAACCATGGGCTCAGTCCGTTGACCCAATCCGCCAGCCGGCTCTGCACGGTGCCGACGGCCCGCACCACGGGGTCGCCGGCGTCGGCATCGGTGTAGTAGAGCCGGATTTCGTAATAGCCGTAGTAGGCCACGTACAGACCGGTGAGCAGCACGACGACCCCGGCGATCCGCCCGACACAGGGCAGTACGCGACGAAAGGCGGCGCCGACCGACGCTCCGGCGAGCGCGACGGCCAGCGCCGCCACCCCCACCGTGATGGTCATCCCGACGGCGTAGGCGAGGAAGGCCAGCACGCCCGAGAGCACCGAGCCCTGGTTGAACGTCATGCTGATCACGGCGAGAAAGGGGGCGATCGTGCACGACAGCGAGGCGATCGCATAGCCCACCCCGTAGCCGTACATCGATCCGAGCCGCGCGGTCGGTGTGCCTCCGAAGCGCTTGGGCAGGAGGACGGTGATGTCCTTGCCGGCCACGAGCCAGATCCCGACGCCGACGAGCAGAAATCCGATGACCACGGTGGCGAACGGCAGGTACTTCTGCGCCGAGGCGATCACGGGCGAGATGACCAGACCGAAGGCTCCGAAAACTGTCAGAAACCCCAGAGACATGCCGGCGGTGGCCCCGACCGCGCGGAGCAGGGCCGCCGGGCGTGAGGTGCCATGGCTGCCGGCGATCACCAAGCCCAGATAACCGGGCAGGAAGGCGAAGCCGCAGGGGTTGAGCGCGGCCACCAGGCCGGCGCCCAGCGCGAAGCTGAGCGCGGCGGTGTTGATCACCTGTTGGTCAATCCGCTGACCCGCTCGGCCAGTTCGGTTTCGGTGAGCTGGCCTTTGACGACATCGACGCTGCCGTCGGCGCGGATGAACGCCCACGCGGGTTGCCGGGTGATGCCGAATTTGGCCCACACCGTCCCGTCGGTGTCGGCCAATTGGGTGAGTGCACCGAGGTGGTATTTGTCGACGAAGGACTGCATCGATGACACCTGATCACGCGCCGCCACCCCGACGAACGTCACGTGCGGGTTCGACGCCGCTACCTTGGCGAGGGCGGGTGCCTCCTGCTGGCACGTCGGGCACCAGGGCGCCCAGAACCACAGCACCGCCGGCTTACCCGCGAGGCTTTCTCCGGAGAACGCCTGTCCTGCTAGCGTTTTGGTGGAAAATTGCAGCGGAGACGGGGCGGCGGTCGCCTGGCCGGCCGCGGCGTTCGAGGACGCGGCAGGCGCGGTCGTCACTCCGGATCGCGTTTCCGGGGCACCGCATGCCGCGATGACGGTCGCGACGGCGACAGCGACCAGCGAAGCGGCCGGAAGACCTGACATGACACGTCCTTCCCGTCTGGGAGTGGAGCCGGGAGCTGCCACCATACTGTCTCCGTACGAAGATGGTATGTGCCATGGCCAACGTCCGCCGCCGTCGATATGTTGGTCTGCGAAACCTAGTGTACGCCTGGGATAATCATGTCTCAGACGCGTCGACGTCGTCTGGGTGTCGGTCAAGGCACGCTGAACCCCGAGCGGCGGCGCAACGAGCGGATGAGCGCTCGGGCGCCCGACCGCGCCGCCATGGTGCCGCGCAGCGAGACCGGCTGGGAGAAGGTCAAGGCGGGCCAACCGCGTTCGGCGGCTTGTTTGCGTAAGCCGCGGCCCGGGTTGACCACGCTGGGGTGGCCCACTGCTTCCAGCATCGGCAAGTCGGTGATCGAGTCGGAGTAGCCGTAGCAGTGTTCGAGCTGGTAGCCCTCGCGGGCTGTCAGCTCGCGTATCGCATGCACCTTGCGTTCGCCGAAACAGTGGAATGCGACGTCGCCGGTGTACTTGCCGTTCTCGACCACCAGTCGGGTCGCCATGGCATGGGTGGCGCCCAGCGCGCGGGCGATCGGTTCCACGATGTCTTGACCCGACGCCGAGACGACGACGACGTCGCGGCCGCAAAGTTTGTGGGCGGCGATCAGGTCCGCGGCTTCGGCGAACACCAACGGCGCCACGATGTCATGCAGCCTCTCACTGACGATCGACCTGACCTGTGCCACATCCCAACCGGTGCACAAGTTGGCCATGTGGATGCGCATCCGATCCAGCGGGTCATGGTTGGCGCCGGCGAGCAAGAAGAGGAACTCGGCGTAAGCCGACTTGAGCACAGCGCGGCTGTCGAGCAGTCCATGGTCGTAG
The DNA here is from genome assembly GCF_057473685.1 of Mycobacterium sp. TH-M116. Taxonomy (NCBI): domain Bacteria; kingdom Bacillati; phylum Actinomycetota; class Actinomycetes; order Mycobacteriales; family Mycobacteriaceae; genus Mycobacterium; species Mycobacterium sp. TH-M116. The sequence goes on from NZ_JBYCLC010000321.1 coordinate 8,558, forward strand.
AACAATTCGCCGAATGCCACCGTGCTGGATTTGGCGATGATGGTCTTGTCCAGGTCGAAGAATGCGGCGGTGCGTGCGGCGGCGGTCGCTGTGTGCGGGGAGGTTTGCTGCGGTACGGCCTGGTCGGGGACGGTCACCGGCCCAGCATAGGTCGGCGACCCCACGCGGCGGCGATGTTCCGCAGAAACGTCGCCGGGATGCCTGCACGGGCCTGGCGGGATCCGATCTTCTGGGAAGACGCGAATACAATTGCAGGCCAGGGCTTTATCGCTGACCCGGTTATCGGCCTACGCTGGTTCAACTGCCGTCGGTTGTCTCGCGGCAAACCCGGTGAGCGCGTTCCTATACCTCCAGGAGGCCGTGGTCCTGCGCAATGATCTGTTTGGTGAGGTCGTCCAACCACACCTGTATGCCGGTGCACACTCGGTCCGCGAGCGCAGCCAGCGATCGGTCCGCGACAACGATGATCGAGAGATCGCCGTTGTACGCCGACCCGACCAACCCGAGGGCTTTCGTGCCGCCGGGGAGGGCGGCCAGCAAGCACTGTTCGAGGCGGCCGCCGAGACCGCTGATGCCTTCGGGCGGACCATTGAGCAATGTCGCGGTGACATTCCACTTCATCGGCCAGGTCTGGACTGCCCCTCCTTTGCCGAGCATGGAACGGATCGCGGGTTCATCGGAGTCGAGGGCTTGTCGTAGCCGGTCGGTGATGCAACGCAGGAGTTCAAGCGGGTTGTGCTGCGAGAGGGGCGCCGAGATGACCAAGTTGCTCGTCTGGGTCGAAGAATTGACGAAAACGTGGTGGGTGTCTTCACGTAAACTCTTCGGCACCCCGATTTTCAGAGGCGCGCTCAGTGGGATGCGTTCGGCAGCCAGTGCCTCCTCGAGGGCATGGGCCACCGCCGCAAGAAACACGGTGTTCACCGTCGCTCGTGGGGTGCTTTCAGCCAGAGTTCGGAGTTCGTCGAGCGGTCGCGAAGTCGTACGGAAAACCCACTCGCCGCTCGCGGGCCGGTTGATCCCGGCCGGCCTGTACGGGTGCCGGACTTCCCGCCACACCAGCCCCGCCAGCCGGGTCAGATCCCGTGCAGCGGTCTGCGCGCGGTCGGGTGAACGCATCGCCCCGAGGGCTTTCCTGGATCCTCGCATGACACCGCGGCCCCGCCAGGCCAACCCGTGTCGGACGAGTTCGTGCGTTGGCGGGGTTGAGACCTTGGGACGACCCGTGCAGTGCGGCGGCATGAAGTCGACGTCGAGAAGCGCCATGCCGAAGAGCGCGACGCATGCTTCCCCATCGCCCAGGACATGATGGACCTGGACGACGATGGCCCACTTGCCGTCCTGAAAACCTTCGACGATGTAGACCCGCCACGGTGGACGTCGCAGGTC
>NZ_JBYCLC010000322.1:0-9680 GCF_057473685.1 Mycobacterium sp. TH-M116
CCCGAAAGCGGCTGCGGTGCCGGTGAAGAAGCTGGTGATACCGGCACCGAAGAAGGGCAGACCCATCGTGTCGTAGAAGAAGTTCCCGAAGGGTCCATAAAAGTTCAGGAACTCCTGCAGGGTGTCCGCCGCAGTTGTCGCGACCGAGTGCAGCGGCGATGTGAGGCTCTGCAGCGCGGCGGGCAATGACGAAACCATCTGCGACAACGTGCTCTGCGCCGCACCCGCCGACGTCGCGGCGGCATGGGCAACCGCACCGGCCTGTTGCGTCGCGGCCGCGAGGTTGGTGGTCTGCGGTGGCGCAGAATAGGGGGTCACCGATGCGGCGGCCGAAGACGAGCCCGCGTATCCGAACATGGTCGCGGCGTTTTGGGCCCACATTTCGCCGTACTGCGCTTCATTGGCGGCAATCGCCGCGGCGTTCTGGCCCAGAACATTGGTGGCAATCAGGGAGCTCAATTGGGCGCGATTACCCGCGATCTGCGGTGGAGGCACGATCGCCGCGAGCGCCGCCTCAAAGGCTGCCGCCGCCGAGCGCGCCTTACTGGCCGTCTCCTCGGCTTGAGCGGCGGCGGTGCGCATCCACACCGTATAGGGGGTGATCGACGCCGCCATCGCCGCCGATGCGGGCCCCATCCATTCTTCGCTGTTCAGCCGGGTGACCACGGTTTCGTAATCGGTTGCCGCCGAATTCAGCTCACCAGCCAAACCGCTCCACGCCGATGCGGCCCCAAGCATCGACGACGCTCCCGGACCCGAATACAGGCGGGCCGAGTGGATCTCGGGCGGGAAAGAACCAAAATTGATCATTTCCAAGGCCTATCTGGTTGTGTGCTTGTGGATAACATGTCTCTTTTTCCGCGATACTGTTGTGAGAATACTGTTGTCAGCCAATCGCTTCGCGTCTGTTCCGCGCTACACGGCATCGGGGGGGCGCGCCATCACGGTCGGGCGAATCCCATAGCGGCGCCGGCCGAAGACTGCGCCGCGCCGATCCCTGGGTACGCCGGGGATCAGCCCCTGCGTCGAACCTGCCGGGGCGCCGTGCACGAAAGACGCCGCCGTTCCCGGCGTCACCGGGTTCAACGCGGACGGAGACGTGGCCCAACTCGGCGGTACCGACATCAGCCCGACCCTGCCGGCCTGACTCACATTCGCCGAGACCAGTACGGCCCTCCCACCCGCGGGTGCCCCAGTCGAAGTCGAGGCCAGGGCCGGTTCGATCGCGGGGACCAGCGCCGCCTTCCCGAAGTGGGGCACAAGCTGCTGAGAAAACAGGTAGCCCAACTGAACAACACCCGCGCCGAAATAACTCAACCCGTAGGTGTTCACCGTCAGGTTCAAGTTCTCGGTAGGAAAGACGTTCAAGCTTGCCGACAGGCCCGAGAGCTTCGACTCGATACCACTGAGCACCGAGGTTCCAAATTGCTGCAGGATCCCGGTGGCAGACGTCGCCTGGGACGCCGGAGAGGCCGCCGCATGCTGTGCGGTACCCGCGGCCAACGAACCGGCGTTGGTGACCGCTGCCTCCTGGCTGGCCGCCCCGGCCGGATTGGTGGTGTTCGGTGGCGCTACGAAGGCACTCAACGCCGAGGCGGTGGCCGGCGAACTGGCGTAGCCGTACATCGCGGTCGCATCCTGGGCCCAGAACTCCGCGTACTGGGCTTCGGTCGCCGCGATCGCGCCGGTGTTCTGGCCGAAGAAGTTCGTCGCGACCAGCATCATCAACTGGGCCCGGTTGGCGGCGATCATGGGCGGGGGCACCGTCATCGCGAACGCGGCCTCATACGCCGCTGCGGCTGCTTTGGCCTGCATGCCGGACTGTTCGGCCAGCAGAGCGGTCCGGTCGAGCCAGTCCAGGTAGGGAGCAACCGCCGCCACCATGGCGGCTGAGGTGGGACCCAACCACCGCAGGCCGGCCAGATCGGCGATCGCGGCTCGATAGCCGCCGGCCACGATGCCAAGCTCGGCGGCCAGCCCGTCCCAGGCTGCCGCGGCGGCCATCAGGGGAGCCGAGCCCGGGCCCGAATACAACCGGCCCGAATTGATCTCGGGCGGCAGCGCGCCGAAATCCAGGGACAGCAACCCCTGGGACGCCACCTCGGGCAGGAATGCCGCAGAAACAACGGCGTCTGACGCGTCCGCCGTCACCGAGCGCCCCGCAGGCCGGTTGCATAGACCACAAGCCCCAGTGGCGGCGCGCCGTGCGAAGACTGCATGGAAGTAGGGGACGAACCGGCACGGTCGCCGCGCACCCGCGCCGGCCCCATCTGACCGTGGGCGGCCGCGGTGCCGGGTCGCGCACAGAGGGCGCTCGACGTTGGCAAGGGCTGATCGCGGGAACGCCGGCATCGCAGTTGGAGCAACGCCATCCGGCCGTCTGACGAGTGCACCCAGGTACCATATAGTGCACCGATTTATTTACGCCCTGAAACGAATATGTGAAGGTCTTGCAAATTTCCTGGCAATCAGCTTAAGGCCGGCCCCGACCGCGGGCGATGACCCTCAATCGTCGTGTCGAGTGGCCCATGACAGCAGCTTGCCGGCGGCGCTGTCGGGGTCGTCGCGTCCGTCGACCACCGACGCGGCCAGCTGCGCGAGTTCGGGCCGGAACCGCAGCCGCGTCTGTGCCAGCGACAAGATCTGCGACCGCGCGCGAGCCAGCCGGCGGGCGCGGCTGTCGCTGCGGCGATGGTCGTCGATGGCGGCCATCAGGTCCGCGGTTCCCTCGTCGCGGGCGGCGACCATGCTCACGATCGGGACGTCGGTCTCGGCGCGCAGGTCCCGCACGGTCTGGTCAGCACCCTCGCGGTCGGCCTTGTTGACCACCACGATGTCGGCGACTTCCAGCACGCCCGCCTTGGCGGCCTGCACGGCGTCACCCGCCCCGGGATTGAGGATCACGACGGCCGGGTCGGCGACGGCGGCGATCTCGATCTCGGACTGCCCGACCCCGACGGTCTCCAGCAGGATGACGTCGTAACCGATGGCGACGAGCAGCCGCAGCGCCGCCGGAATGGCGGCGGCCAGCCCCCCGAGGTGGCCGCGGGTCGCCACCGAGCGGATCAACACCCCGGAGTCGTTGATGTGCGAAGCCATCCGGATGCGATCCCCGAGCAGGGCCCCGCCGCTGAACGGCGAGGACGGGTCCACGGCCAGCACGGCTACCCGCCAGCCCCGCTCGCGGTAGGCCCCGACCAGGGCTGCGATCGTCGTCGACTTACCCGCACCCGGCGGCCCGGTGATGCCTACAACGGGCACCGCACGTGCCGACGAGGGTCCGATGCTCGCCAGCACCTCGTCACGCTGCTCACCCTCGACCAGGGTGAGCAGCCGCCCGGCGGCGCGCGGAGATCCGTTGCGCGCGCTCGCGATCAGGTCGGAGATGGTCACGTGTGCATTATGGGCTCAAGGGGGTTGGCGCCGCGGGCCTTGCCGACGGTGATGGAGAACCCCTCGATCTCCGGATCCAGCGGCTTGAGTGCGGCCGCCTCGCCTCCCGCCCGGGCTTGAGATAGGAAGGGGATGTGGCTGAGCGCGAAGGCATGATCGCGGTAACGGGGGGCAACGTCTGGTTCAGACGGGCCGGCGGCGGTCCGGGCCGTCCCGTGCTCGTGGTCCACGGCGGCCCCGGCCTGCCGCACGACTACCTGAGGTCGCTGGAGCGGCTGGCCGACGAGCGGGAGATCATCTTCTGGGACCAACTCGGATGCGGGAATTCCGGACGGCCGTCGAACACCGACTTGTGGACGATGGAACGCTCGGTGGCCGAGATGGATTCGGTGGTGCGGGCGCTCGGCCTGAATCGCTTCCATGTCTTCGGCAACTCGTGGGGCGGGATGCTGGCGCAGCAGTACACGCTCGACGTGAACTCCGGGGCGGTCAGCCTCACCATCTCGAACAGCATCTCCTCCATACCGCAGTTTTCCGCGATGGTAGCCCGGTTGAAGTCGGAGTTGGATCCGCAGACCCAATCCGCCATCGCACGCCACGAGGCCGCGGGCACGACCTCTGCGCCCGAATACCGGGCGGCCATCCGCACCTGGAACGAGACCTTCCTGTGCCGCGTACGGCCTTGGCCCGCCGAGCTCATGGCGGCTTTCGCGGGCATGGGCGCCGAGATCTTCGAGACGATGTTCGGCTCCAGCGACTTCCACATCGTCGGGACCATCCGCGATTGGGACGTGCTGGACCGCCTGGCCGAGATCACCCTGCCGACCCTGGTGCTCGCGGGCAGGTACGACGAGTGCGCACCCGACCACATGTACGAGATGCACCGGCGCATCGAGGACTCGCGGTTCGAGCTGTTCGAATCCAGCTCGCACATGCCGTTCATCGAGGAGCCCGCCCGGTTCGACCGGGTGATGCGCGACTTCCTGCGCCAGCATGACGGCTGAGTTCCCGGCGCCGCCGGAATGAGGCCGCGAGCGTAACGCCAGGGCGAAAAAGCGCGCCTGATTTCGCAATGGCGTTACGCTCGCACTCGTTGCGATCAGTTCTTGCCCGCCGTCAGCTTGGCGATGATCGAGCGGAAGTCGTCGGTGGTGAACGACTGGTGCTCAGCCGCGAGGGCATAGTCCAGGCTGGCCAGCACCGCGCGCTCCAAATGGATGTTGAGCACCCGCTTGGTGCTCTCGACCGCCTGCTGGGGCAGCTCCAGGATCTTCTCGGCGCACGCGATCGCCTCCGCGACAGGATCGGCCACCACATGGTTGGCCAGCCCGAGCTCCACGGCCCGCTCGGCGCGGATCCTTTTTCCCGTCAACGCGTATTCCTTGGCGAGCAGCAGGCTGATGTGCAGCGGCCAGGTGAGCGGCCCGCCGTCGGCGGCCACCAGTCCCACCTGCACGTGGGGGTCCGCGAGGTAGGCGTCTTCGGCGATGTAGACGATGTCGCTCAACGCCACCAGGCTGCAGCCCAGGCCGACGGCGGGCCCATTGACCCCCGCCACCAACGGGATCCGGCACCGCGCCATGCCCAGCACGATCTCGCGCCCGTCGCGGATGGTCTTGGCGCGCAGCGCGGCGTCCTCCGAAAGCTCCTTGAGATAGCTGAAGTCGCCGCCTGCCGAGAACGCCCGGCCCGCGCCGGTGAGCACCGCCGCGCGCGCCGTCGGGTCTTCGGTCAGCCGCTGCCACAGCCGCGCCAGCCCGACGTGCAGGTTGTCGTTGACCGAGTTCAACGAGTCCGGCCGGTTCAGTGTGATGATCCGCAATGCGCCCTCGGCACGGACGTCGATCTCGTCGGGCATGTCGTACACGTCAGACCCCCAGTCCCAGGATTCGTGAAGCGATGATGTTCTTCTGTATCTGCGAGGTTCCGCCCATCACGCTCTGCGCGCGGCTGTAGAGGTAGGCGCCGAGCAGGTCAGGGTCGCCGGTCCCCGCGACCGCCAGGGCAGCGTGTCCGACCGACTGCTCGACCCAGGTCATCAACAGCTTGTCGAGCGACCCTTCGGGTCCGTGCGAAACCCCGTCCAGCTGTTCGGACAGTCGCCGCCGGACGTGATGAGTCAGCATCTCCGACTGAACCGCCGCCCACGCGACCTCCTCGGATACCTGCGCGCCGCTGCGCGCCACCAGGTTTCGCACCAGCTTGCCGTACCTGGCGGCGTAGCCGAGGGTGGAGGGTTCGCGCTCGTGGCCGACGACGGTCATGGCGACCGCCCAGCCGTCGTCGGGCGCCCCGACCATCCGGTCGGCCGGCACCGTGGCGCCGTCGAAGAACACCTGCCCGAACTCGTTGGTGACCCCACTGATCATGCGCAGCGGACGCTGTTGCACGCCAGGCTGTTTCATCTCGAGGACGAATGCCGACAGGCCCCGGTGGCGTTTGGCCCCGGGGTCGGTGCGGGCCAGCAGCAGACACCAGTCGGCCACGTCGGAGTAGCTGGTCCAGATCTTGTGTCCGTGGATCACGTAGTTGTCGCCCGCGCGGCGCGCGGTGGTCGTCAGCGAGGCCAGATCCGAGCCGGCGCCGGGCTCGCTGAAGCCCTGGCACCACCGTTCGGTCCCGTCGATGATGCCGGGCAGGAAGCGCCGGCGCAGCTCGTCGCTCGCGTGCCTGCCGATGCCGTAGACCAGGTAGCCCACGCTCGGGCGCGGCGGCGCGCCGGCGCGGGCCAGCTCTTCGTCCACGATGACGTCGTAGAGCGGCGGCAGGTCCCGGCCACCGTATTCGCGGGGAAACGACAGCCCGAAGAAGCCCTCGCGGTGGAGGGCCTGGTGCCACTGGGCCTGGCGGGCCCAGTATTCGTCGCCGGAGCTGGGAAAGTCTTGGGCGTGCAACGACAGCCAGGTTCGCAGCCGTTCGCGGAACGCCGCCTCGTCGGGTGAGTCACGAAAGTCCACAGTCGATCTCCTTCAGCGCGACGGGCCACAGTTCGGTGGAGGTCAACGCCCGGCGCAGGTAGACGTGCACCAGGCAGTCCCAGGTGTTGCCGATGCCGCCGTGCACCTGGATCGCGGTCTCGCAGACGGTGCGGGCGGCCCGGGCGCAGTAAACTTTCGCGATCTGGGCGGCCCGGATGGCTTCGGCCGGCGGAAGCTCGTCGACCCCCCACGCGGCATGGCGCGCGATGCTGATCGAGCCTTCGATCAGCGCGAGGCTTTCGGCCAGCAGGTGCGCGACGGCCTGGTAGGACCCGATCGCTTTGCCGTACTGTTCGCGGATTTTCGCGTAGTCGCAGGCGACGGCGTGCGCGCCGCGGGCGATTCCGACCAGGTCGGCCGACGTGGTGGCCAGCGCGAGCGCCAGCCATCGTGCGGCATCGTCGTCGGACACCTCACCGAGAGGAGTCGGCTCCCCCGTCGAACTCGCTTCGGCCCGAGTCAGATCCGCACCGCGACGACAGTCGCCGACCTCTGTCGCCAGCACGGTGCCGCCCGAGAGCACGAGTGCGCGTCGGCATGCGCGCGCGTCGATCGCCCGGCCGTCGACACCTACGGTTGCCCCCCCAACGTCGGCGCCGATGTGGCGGGCCAGATCGTCGGCCAGCACCGGCCCGAGGAACGGCGCGTCGACCAGGCGGCGCCCGAATTCCTCGGCCACGATCGCCACCTCCACGCCGGACGCACCGTCGGAGCGCAGCGCGCGCCAGCCGCTTCCCGCGACCTGCCGGTCCAGGCGCCTGATCCGCCCGTTGTCGTCGAGGCCCTGGACCGACCCCGGCCCGAGGTCGTCGGCCAGCTTGGCGGCGGCGTCGCGTAGTTGCTGCTGTTCAGCTGTCAGACGCACATCCATGGCGCTCCTTGAGAACTCGGCGCAACACCTTGCCCGAGGGCAGGCGCGGGATATCGGGAACGAACACCACGCGGCTTACGCGTTTGTAGGACGCGAGCCGCTGCTCGACCCGGTCGATGAGTTCGGCGGCGACCGCCGCCGTATCTACGGCGGCGCGCGCCGCGACTGCGGCGACGATGGCTTCGCCGTTGATCCCGTCCGGGACACCGAACACCGCGCAGTCTGTGACGGCCGGATGACCGTGCAGCACCGTCTCGACTTCGGCGGGGGCGACCTGGAAACCGCGGACTTTGATCATCTCCTTGAGACGGTCGGTGATCCGCAACGATCCGCCGGTGTCCACCCAGCCGACATCCCCGGTCCGGTACCAGCCGTCGCAGAACGCTTCGGAGGTCGCTTCGGCGGGCAGGTATCCGGCCATCAATGACGGCGAGCGCGCCTGGATTTCGCCGACTGCCCCTGGGCCGACCGACCCTGGGCGGACCGGCTCACCGGTGTCCAGCGAGACCACCCGCACCTGCACGCCCGGCACCGGCCGCCCGACGGTGTCGAGGCGGGCCCCGCGGACCGGATTGCAGGCGATGACGGGCAGTTCGGTGGTGCCGTACGCCGGTACCCAGCCCACGCCGGTCCGCCGGGTCACGGTCTCGGCGACGCTGACGGTCACCGGCGTCGCACCCCACATGATGAAGCGCAGCGACGACAGGTCGTAGGACTCGAGTCGGGGGTGCGACGCGATGGCAAGCGCGATCGGTGCGACCGCCATTTCGACTGTGATGCGGTCTTTTTCGATGTGATGCAGCATGGCGTCGATGTCGAAGCGGGAATGCAGGCGGATCTGGGCACCGGTTCGCAGCGCGGTGAGGATGTTGAGCAGGCCGAGGATGTGGGACGGCGGCGTGACCACCTGGATGCGGTCGCGACCCGTCAACCGCAGCGCTCGCCGCCAGTGTCCGACGGCCTCGTCCAGCGCCGCGTGGGTGTGCCGCACTGCCTTGGGCAGGCCGGTGGTGCCCGAGCTGAAGACCAGGACCGCATCGGCGGGGGGCGGCAGCGCCCGGGCAATCGGCTCGGTAGGGGGGATCGGTTCGTCCAGATGCAGCATCGGCAGCAGGCCGGCCAGCACGGGATGGTCACCGACGGCGTGTTCCGGGCCGGTCAGCGCGAGCGCATGGTCGACCTCGTCGCGTTTCCAGGCGGGGCTGACGAGCACGGGGGTCGCCCCCAGCCGCCAGATCGCCAGCAGCGCGGCGACGAATTCCGGGCGATTGGATGCCATCACCGCAACCCTCTGGCCTGTCGCAACGCCCCGTTTGACGAGTGCCGCGGCCAGCCCGGCGGCCAGCGCGTCGAGTTGCGGCGCGCTGACGCGCCGCTCGTCGAACACGAGCGCTGCCGGCTCGGTCACGTCCCGTTCCTTCCAGCAGTCCGACCGTCGAAGAGAAGATCCTATCGGCTGACGAGAATATTATTCTCTATAATGAAGAACGCAAGTACGGGAGGGCGGTCATGACGGCGGCCACCGCGATCATCGAGGACTGATCATCGAGGACACAGTGACGACTCCAGCATCCAACGGTGCCGAGCCCGGCACGGTGACAATCCACCTCGACCGCACGAAGGTGACGGTGCCACGGGTCCCCGGCGAGACGCTGTTGGAAAGCGCGCGACGAGCCGGTCTGGCGCCGCCGTTCAGTTGCGAGGCCGGCAACTGCGGAACCTGCATGGCCAGGCTCGTCGAGGGCCACGCGACCATGCGCGTCAACGACGCTCTCGAGGCCGACGAGGTGGCCGAGGGATACATCCTGACCTGCCAGGGCGTGCCCGACACGGCGTCGGTCACGGTGCACTACGAGTAGTCGCAGAAAGGCGGCAGCTGATGTACGCCGAAGACCTGATCCTGGTGAGCATCGACGACCACGTCGGCTTCGGGGCGATCAGCATGGCGCCCGACGCGCCGATCGACAACCTGATCATCCTGGCCACCCCGGTCTCGGCGATGTGCACCCAGGATCTGCTGTGGGGCCCGGCGATGCGCAAGTATCCCGACCTGAAGTTCGCCTTCTCCGAGGGCGGCATCGGCTGAATCCCGTTCTCCCTGGATCGCAGCGACCGCCACTACACCAACCAGAAGTGGCTGCGCCGCGATTTCGGCGACAAGCTGCCCAGCCAGGTGTTCCGAGAGCATTCCCTGGCGTGCTACGTCACCGACAAGACCTCGCTGAAGCTGCGTCACGAGATCGGCATCGACATCATCGCCTGGGAGTGCGACTACCCTCATTCCGACTGCTTCTGGCCGGACGCGCCCGAACAAGTGCTGGCCGAGCTGACCGCCGCGGGCGCCGACGACTGCGACATCGACAAGATCACCTGGGCCAACGCCTGCCGCTTCTTCGGCTGGGACCCGTTCGCCCGGACGCCGCGTGCCCACGCGACGG
>NZ_JBYCLC010000323.1:0-11826 GCF_057473685.1 Mycobacterium sp. TH-M116
CCCGCGAGATCACGGCCGCCGACGGCGCGGTGCTGTTCGGCGGGTTCGGCATCGCCGAGTACGGCGCCACCGACGCACAGTTCCAGTCCGACCTCGCCCAGCTCCTGGTGACGACGACGGCGCTGTACGGCGCCCGGGCCGCGGTCGGCGCGGCGATCGACGCGTTCGGCAAGGACGCCATCCTGACGGCCTCGCGCCGGCTCACCAAAATCGCTGTGCCCAAACGGCTCCGCACGTCGCTGCCGAACTCCGGCGCCCTCATCTCCGGCGCCCGCAGCGAGGTGAAGCGGCAAACGGGCGCCGACCAGATCACACCGGAAACCATCACCCGGTTCACCCGCGGCCAGCTGATCCAGCTGGTTCTGTTCGGCGCGCTCGTCTATGTCGCCTATCCCTTCATCAGCACCGTGCCGACGTTTTTCTCCGAGCTGCGGACCGCGAACTGGTGGTGGGCCCTGCTGGGGCTGCTGATATCGGCGGCGACCTACGTGGGTGCGGCGGCCGCGTTGTGGGCCAGCGCCGACGAATCGGTGAACTTCTGGAGGCTCTCGATCGCGCAGGTGGCCAACACGTTCGCCGCGACCACCACGCCCGCCGGCGTCGGTGGACTGGCGCTGAGCACACGGTACTTGCAGAAGGGCGCAGGGCTGTCGGCGGTGCGAGCCACCACGGCCGTGGCGCTGCAACAATCGGTGCAGGTGATCATGCACCTGGTGCTGCTGATCTTGTTCAGCACCCTGGCCGGCGCGTCGACGGACCTTTCCCACTTCGTCCCGACCGCCACCGTGCTGTACCTGATCGCGGGCGTGGCGCTGGGCATCGCGGGCACGTTCCTGTTCGTGCCCACGCTGCGGCGCTGGCTGGCCACCGACGTGCGCCCGAAGTTGCAGGAGCTGAGCGGCGACCTCATCGAAGTCGCCCGCGAACCCAAACGGCTGAGTTTGATCGTACTCGGCTGTGCCGGAACAACACTGGGGTCCGCATTGGCGCTGTGGACCAGTATCGAAGCCTTCGGCGGCGGCGCGTCCCTTGTCAGTGTCACCGTGGTGACGATGGTCGGTGGGACGCTGGCCTCCGCCGCCCCCACACCCGGCGGCGTCGGGGCCGTCGAGGCCGCCCTGATCGGTGGGCTGGCCGCATTCGGTGTGCCCGCGGCCATCGGCGTGCCGTCGGTGCTGCTGTATCGGGTGCTCACCTGCTGGCTGCCGGTGTTCGCCGGCTGGCCGGTGATGCGCTGGCTGACGAAACACCAACTGATATGACGCCCGGTTCCCGATGGGCCGCATAGCTATTCGGCGGCGCTCGCCACCACCAGCACCACCGATTTGCGGACGCTGCGCCCGACCGTGGTGGTGAGAAAGACCGGGTAGTAGTCCTCGGGCACCGACGGTGTCAGGGTGATCGCGACGCCGGCGGTGGCCGCACCGTCTTGGCCGAACTCCCCGAACGACCGTGACGGTGCGATCCCCGGCTCGGGCGAGACCCCGGTGACGGTGTAGTCGCCGGGGCCGTCGGTCATGCGCTGCAGGTCGACTTTCACCGTGCCTGTCCCGCCGGGAGCGATCCTGACGACGGGCCGCGGGATGTTGACGGTCACCGCCGAAGCGCCCGTTCCGAATGACGGTCCGGCGCTGGATTCGGTGGTGCCCCAGTGCCTGTCGGGATATTTGGCGAGCGAGAAACTCAGCTCACCACCGGTGCGGACGATCGATTCCGGAAGAAAGGTGTGCTCGGTGGGCCGGCCGTCCACCCTCAGGCCGCTGACATACCTCAGGTGGCCGGGCCCGGAGGCGCCCGGGGCGCTCATCCGAATGGACCTGCCTCCGGGTAGCCCGATCACGGCCCGGTCGAACAGCGGCGCTGACACGCTGAGGACCGGCACCGCCGGGATGCCCGGATACAGTCCGAGTGCGGCCCACACGTACCAGCTGGACAGCGCGCCGAGATCGTCGTTGCCCGGCTCACCGTCGGGCGTCGGCCCGTACAGCCCACGCACCCGGTCGACCGTGAGCTGGGTCTTCCACGGCTGGCCAACGTAGTTGTACAGCCACGGCACCCCGAAGCTCGGCTCGTTGCCGGCCCACAGATACGGCTCGTTGGGACCCTCGTTGAGCTTCGTGGTGAACCGGTCGAGCCGGCCGGCCACCCGGTTGCGCCCACCCAGGGCGGTCACCAGGCCGGCGATGTTGTGTGGCACCGACCAGACGTACTGTTCGGCGTTGCCCTCGTCGTACCCGTCCTGGCCGAAGCCCTCGGAGTCGACGAATCCCGGTCCGGAGCCGAAGAATCCCATCGTGCTGCGGGGCGAGATGTAGCGGGTGCTGGGATTGAACAGGTTCTGCCAGTACTGCGCCCGGCGTCCGAATTCGGCCGCGGTCGCGGTGTCTCCGAGCGCGCCCGCGAATCGGGAGATGGCGAAGTCGTCGATCGACCATTCCAGCGTGATCGAGGCGTCGGCGATGCGACCCCCGGTACGGAATTCCAGGCTGAACGGCGCGTACCGCAACGCCTGGTAGGTGGCGATGCCCGGCCGTTCCACGTAGCCGTTGAGCCCGACTCCCCCGGTGGTCGCCGCGTCGACCATGTAGCGCAACGCCGTTCGTCGGTCGAAGTTCGCACCGCCGTAGGCGTAGAAGTTCGCGATGAGCGGCACGACACTGTCCCCGGTCATCTCCCCGGTCGCGGAATTGGCCAGCGCCCAGCGGGGCAGCGCGCCGCTCTGGGTGGCGTCGTTGACCAGCGATTGGGCCATGTCGCCGGCCTGCTGCGGGAAAAGCAGCGCCTGCAGGGCCGCCAGGCAGCGGTAGGTGTCCCAGTCGGAGAAGTTCGCGTATTGGGTGTGCCCGTCGGGCACGGCATGGATGGCGCCGTCGAAACCCAGGTAGCGTCCGTCGGCGTCGTTGAAGGTGCTGGGGTGCAGCAGCGAATGGTACAGCGCGGTGTAGAAGGTCTTCAGTGTTCCGGTGTCCCTGCCGGCCAACGCGATTCGGGACAGGGTGGCATTCCATTGCGCCGAGGCGGCGGCACGGGTGCCGTCGAAGCCGTCCACGTTCTCGGCGTCCAGATTCGCCCGGGCGCCGTCGATGCTGACGTAAGAGATCGCGGTGTGCACCTCGATCTGGGAGCCGGACGGGAACTCCACGTATCCCCCGCTGTAGGGCGACGCCGCGTCGCGGGCGCCGGCATAGATCCAGTAGCCGTCCCAGGTGCCGTGGGAGGTGAAGGGCCGGTTGAATTTCATCGCGAAATACACCGTGTAGGTGTTGGGTTTGCCGCAGAATCCGCCGCTGGTCGCCCAGCCCGTGATCGTGGTGTTGTCCTCGCCGATCTGGATGGTCGCGCGGGAGTTGCCGGCCAGCGACGCACCGGAGCGCACGTGGAACAACGCGGGCCGGCCGTCGTCGGGGTAGTGGACCCGGGCCACACCGGTGCGGGTGGTGGCGGTCAGTTCGGCGCTCACCCCGGTGTCGGGGAACCGCACCCGGTAATAGCCCGGCTCGCCCACCTCGGTGTCGTCGTGGGCGATCGTCTCCCAGGCGTTCCACGGCTGCGAGCCGAGCGCGGTGGTGGTCGGCAGCATCGAGATGTCGCCGAAGGCGGCGCAGCCGACCGAGGCGTGGGTCATGCTGAACCCGGTGGAACGCGGGTTGTCGTAGTTGTAGCCGGCGTAGTTGTCGACGGTGTCCGGTGAGTACTGCACCATGCCGAACGGCACCGCCGGGCCGGGGAAGTTGTTGATCTCGCCGACGGTCTCGCCACCGGTGCCGGTGCCGATCAGGGTGTCGACGTAGTCGGCGGGATTGGTGACGAGCTTGGGCTCGCCCTCGTAGGCGGTGGGCGGTGCCGCTGCGACGAACGTCAGGAACACCGCCGTCACCACCACCAGCGCGGTGAAGGCGCTTCGTGACCGCATAGCTGTTCCTTACCCCACGGCGGCGGTGTCGCGTGGCCGTTTCGGCAAGCCGGCGGCACTCACCTAACCGGGCCCGGCGCCTGCGGCCGCGCGGGTGCGGGCGATCACCGGCTCACCGAACCCCGCGGCGCGCACGTCCCGTCGCACCGCGTCGGAAACCGCTTGCACCAGCCCGGTCGGCACCAACGCGATCACACACCCGCCGAATCCGCCACCGGTCATCCGCGCCCCCAGGGCGCCCGCGCGCACTGCGGAGTCGGCGATCAGGTCGATGTGGCCGGTGGTGATCCCGAAATCGTCGCGCATGGACACGTGCGACGCGGTGAATATCCGACCCGCCTCGGCGAAGTCGGACTCGCCAAGCGCGGCAACGCAATCGAGCACCCGAAGGTTCTCGGTCAGCACGTGCCGGGCACGGCGCGCGTCGATCGGGTCGGCTACCGCGGCCACCGCCGCGGGTCCGCGTTCCTGGGCGTCGCGCAGCGTCGGCACCCCGAGGTCGGCGGCCGCGCGCTGGCACGACGCGCGCCGCGCCGCATAGTCGCCACCGGCGTGCCGGTGCCGGGCCCGCGAGTCGATCACCAGCAGCGCGATGCCCGCCGCGTCGGGGTCGAAGGCCACGGGTGCGACGGTGAGGTCGCGGAAGTCGACCAGCAGCGCGGTGGCCGGCGCACCGCACAGCGAGGCCAGCTGGTCGAGCAGCCCGGTGGGGACGCCGACGTAGTCGTTTTCGGCGCGCTGAGACAGCCGCGCCCGCTCGAGGGGCTCGATGCGCAGACCCGCCGCCGACGCGATCGCGCCCAGCACCGCGCATTCCAGCGCCGCCGAGGACGACAGACCCGAGCCCATCTCCACCTCACTGGTGATCGCCATCGCGCCGCCCGGCACCGCGTAGCCGGCCCCGCGCAACGCCCACACCACCCCGGCCACATAGGCGGCCCACCCGGTCACGTCGCCGGGCACGGTGCAAAGGGCGATGCGCACCGTGTCCTCGCCGCGGTCGCTGGCCACCGCGATCTCGTCGCCTCCGTCGGGGGTGAACGTCACCACGGTGCGCTGCGGCAGCGCGATCGGCAGCGCGAATCCCAGGTTGTAGTCGGTGTGCTCGCCGACCAGGTTGATGCGCCCGGGCGCGGCGTAGCGGACCCTCATCCCAACTCCCGCAGCCGCCGGGCCACCTCTTCGGGTGTGACGTCGCCGATGAAGGCGTCCATGGCCGATTCGGAGGCCGCCAGGTACTTCAGCTTGTCCGCGCTGCGCCGGATCGACATCAGCTCGACGTGGAAGCAGCCGTCGGCCTGCGCGGCCGTGTCGGTGTACTGGTGCAGCGCCGAGATGTAGGGCAGCGGAGCCGCGTACAGGCGGTCGAACCGTTGCAGCACGTCGAGGTAGATCCGGGCGAACCCGTCGAGTTCGTCCGCGCCGAGCTCGACGAGGTTGTGCGCGAAGCGGTTCGGGTAGATGTGGACCTCGACCGGCCAGCGCGCCGCGAACGGCACGAACGCCGTGAACAGCTCGGTGCGCGCCACGACGCGGCCGCCGTCGGCGACCTCGGCGGCCAGCAGGTCGGCGAACAGGTTGCCCCCGTGGCGCATCCGGTGTTGGCGTGCCTGCACCAGCATGGCGGCGGTCCGCGGGGTCAGGTACGGGTAGCCGTAGATCTGTCCGTGCGGGTGGGTCAGCGTCACCCCGATCTCCTCGCCGCGGTTCTCGAAGCAGAACACCTGCTCGATGCCCGGGGTGACCGTCAGTTCGGCAGTGCGGTGCCGCCACGCCTCCACGACCAGCCGCGCGTGCGCCGGCTGAAGTTCGGCGAACGATCCGGTGTGCGCGCTGGAGAAGCAGACCACCTCGCTGCGGCCGTGCCCGGGGGCGGACACGAAGCCGTCACCGGGTTCCGGCGCCGGCGCGGCCGGTCCGGCACCGGACAGGCTGGGGAACCGGTTCTCGAAGACCACGACGTCGTAGTCGGTGGCGGGCACCTCGCTGGTCAGCCCGCTCGGCCCCGGACACAGCGGGCATTGGTCGGGGGGCGGTTTGTAGGTGCGGTCCTGGCGGCGCGCCGCCACGATCACCCACTGCCCGGTCGTGCGGTCATACCGCAGCTGTGACTGGTCCACGGCGTGCTCGGGCAGTGGCCTGCGGTCGGCGACGGGCGCCGGGCGGTGCCCGGGTAGCGCGAAGAACAGCAGCTCACGGCCATCGGCCAGCTTCGCCCGGGTCGGCGCCATGGTCTCGAAGGGTAGCGTGTTGGCGTCCGCCCCACGGTTGAGGCCGGGGCCCGGCCGCGAGCATCCGCAGCACCGGTGTACCCCGGCCAACATCGACTCGGCGATGATCTAACCCATGACCGAACCGGTGGCCCCCCGCGTGGCCGTCTATCTGGACTTCGACAACATCGTGATCTCGCGCTACGACCAGGTTCACGGACGCAACTCGTTCCAGCGGGACAAGGCCAAGGGCCTCGATCCCGAACGGCGGGCCCGCGCGACGGTGGACGTCGCGGCGATCCTCGACTTCGCGTCCTCGTTCGGGACGCTGGTACTCACCCGCGCCTACGCCGACTGGTCAGCCGACGTCAACGCCGGCTACCGCGGCCAGTTGGTCGCGCGTGCTGTCGACCTGGTGCAACTGTTCCCCGCCGCGGCCTACGGCAAGAACGGCGCCGACATCCGGCTGGCCGTCGACACCGTCGAGGACATGTTCCGGCTGCCCGACCTGACCCACGTGGTGATCGTGGCCGGCGACTCCGACTACATCCCGTTGGCGCAGCGGTGCAAGCGGCTGGGCCGCTACGTGGTGGGCATCGGGGTGGCCGGCTCTTCGAGCCGCGCGCTGGCCGCCGCCTGCGACGACTTCGTCATCTACGACGCGCTCCCGGGGGTCCCGGCCCTCGAACCGGCACCCGCGACGGCCGAGGCGGAGACGGGGAAAGCACCGCCGCAGCGCCGCGGCGGCCGGGCCAAGGATGCGCACCCCGAGGAGGCCCCGACCGGGGAGTCGGAGCAGCCCGACCCGCAGGCCGCCGCCACGGCGCTGCTCACGCGGGCGCTGCAGATCGGGCTGGAGAAAGACGACGTCGACTGGCTGCACAATTCCGCGGTGAAGGCGCAGATGAAGCGGATGGATCCCTCGTTCAGCGAAAAGTCCTTGGGATTCAAGTCTTTCAGCGACTTTCTGCGTTCGCGCTCGGATGTCGTTGAGCTGGACGAGACGTCGACCACCAGGATGGTGCGACTGCACGTCGACACGTGACGACGGCGACCCCGGAGCCGGGGCCGGCCCGAACGTCCAGCGGCCCCAGCATGATCCGCGCGCGTCATCGACAGCCGCCTTTTGCCGCCACACATTGTGCGAAAGTCGTCCGAGGCACCGCACCGGGAGCCGATAGGAGACCGCCATGACCGTCGGCTCTGCTGCCGCAAGCGTTTTCGAAGCCGATCTGCCTTCGCTCGCATACGACGACGAGGAGACCCCCGCCGAGATCCGCCCCGGCTGCGGGCCGCCCTGCGGCAGGCTCCGGTCGCGCTGGGCCCGCACGGGCCCGAGGTGCTCTCCTGCCGACTGGTCCGATCCGTGCTCCGCGACGCCCGATTCCAGATCCCGCCGGGCTTGAACATGCTCGCCCAGGGCATCAGCTCCGGGCCAAGGCCTTCACCCCGCGCGCGGTGCGGCGGCTGCACGACACCATGGCCGCGGTGATGAACGAGCTGGTCGACCACGTCGCCGACGCGGGACGCTGCGACGTGGTCACCGACATCGCCCGCCCGTACCCGGTGCCGATCATCTGCGCCCTGCTCGACGCGAACTGATTCCCCGCACCGCGCCAGCCGCGTACCGTCCCAACGATGAAAATGCGCACGACGCCCGACGGCGCGGCTCTCGTTTCGCCGGACAACTTCGTCAGGGCGGAAAGCGACCTGTATTTCGGCACCATCGTCTCCGACGGCGGGTTCGGGAGGTTCACCCACATCCGCGAGCTCACGCCGCTGGACAACCAGCTGGTGGTGCGCTCGAACCGCGACACCCTCTACTCCGCGGGCGTCTTCGACCTCGACGCCGGCCCCGTCGCGATATCCCTGCCCGATCCCGGTGACCGGTTCATGTCGATGCAGGTGATCTCCCAAGACCACTACACGCCGGCCGTGTTCTACGGGCAGGGCGAACACACGCTCAGCCGCGACGGCCTGGGCACCCGGTACGTCATGGTGGCCATCCGCACCCTGGTCGACCCCGGCGACGAGGCCGATTTCGCGACGGCTCATGCGCTGCAGGATGCGATCGCGGTGCGGCAGGACGGCGTCGGCCGCTTCGAGGTCCCCAGGTGGGACCCGGCCAGCCAGAAGACCGTGCGGGACGCGCTGCTCCAACTCTCGACCACGTTGCCGGACTCCGCGGGAATGTTCGGCACCAAGGACGACACCGACCCCGTGCGACGCCTGATCGGCTCGGCGGCGGCATGGGGCGGCAATCCGCAAAGGGACGCCATGTATTTCAGCGTCCATCCGGCGCACAACGACGGCGCCACCCGGTACCGGCTGTGCGTGGACCAGGTGCCGGTCGACGGCTTCTGGTCGGTCACCGTCTACAACAGGGACGGCTACTTCACCGCCAACCCGCAGAACGCCTACTCGCTCAACAACCTCACCGCGCAACGCTCCGCCGACGGCACGATCGTCATCGAGTTCGGCGGCTGCGGGCCCGCGACGGCGAACTGCCTGCCGATCACTCCGGGCTGGAACTACATCGTCCGGCTATACCGCCCGCGCGAGCCGGTCCTCAGCGGCGCGTGGGTCTTTCCCGAAGCCGAGCCGATTCCGTGACGCAGGGCCCTGTGACGTTCAACGCGGGCAGCGGGCAGTCGGGTTTCTTCAACCCGGAGTGAGCCAGTCGATCGGACAACGGCAGGCCGCCGGCGCTCATCACGTCACGACGGGTCAGGGGTCAGATGCAGAACAATGTCGCGAGGAACAGGATGTCCATGCCGGCGGCCATGGCGGCCTGCGCCAGGTTTCCCAGGGATCTGACCCGGACGGCGCCGGCGTCGGTGAGGTAGCGCAGCATCCAGAAAAGCGTTGCGGCCGTGAAGATCAGTGCGCCGAGCCAGTTCACGGCGGTGATCCGAGCCGAACCACCGTTCATGGTCACATACATCCAGGCCGTCGCCAGCATCATCAGGGCGTGATACCCGCTCAAGCGCCGCGGGGCGGGCGCGGGGTCGGCGACGAGCACCAGCGTCGCGAACCACACCGCCGCCAGCAGGAAAAACACCGCGAGTGGCGTGGTCGGGTATCGCATGCTCCACGGCCAGGCCATCGCCGCCATCGCGCCTGCCATCGCGACGTGCAAACCGTGGCTGACGACCACCCTCGCGGGCCGGCGTTGGGTGAGGATCGGGAGGGCGCACTCGACGGCGCCCAGCGCGAACAACCCCGTCACGACCCACCGCAACAGGACGCCGTGGATCACGTGATCGCGAGCCGCTCGGGCAGGGCCTTGCGCGTTTCGTCGCGGCCGAAGCGGCGCAGCCGCAGGGAGTTGGTGACCACGCTGACCGAGGACAGGCCCATCGCCGCGCCCGCCACGACGGGGTTGAGCACCCCGAAGGCGGCCAGCGGGATCGCGGCGGTGTTGTAGCCGAAGGCCCAGCCCAGGTTCTGGTGGATCGTGCGCAGCGTCTGACGCGACAGTTGCAGGCAGCGCACGACACCGTCGAGCCGGTCGGACATCAGTGTGATGTCGGAGGCCTCGATGGCCACGTCGGTGCCGGTGCCGATCGCGATGCCCAGGTCGGCCTGGACCAGCGCGGGGGCGTCGTTGACGCCGTCGCCGACCATGGCGACCAGCCTTCCTTCGTCCTGGAGCCGGCGGATCTCGTCGACCTTGTCTTCGGGCAACACCTCGGCCAGCACCCGGTCGATGCCGACCTGTTCGGCGATCGCGGCTGCGGTGCGGGCGTTGTCGCCGGTGATCATCGCGACCTGCAGCCCCATCTCGTGCAGCCGGCGCACCACCTCGACGGCGTCGTCCTTGATCGTGTCGGCCACCGCCAGCACGCCCACCACCCGGTCGCCGCGGCCGACGAACACCGCGGTGCGACCCTGCTCTTCGAGTTCGGCGACCGCGGTCGCAAGATGCTCGGACAGGCGCAGGCCGTTGTCCTCGACGAGCTTGCGCCGCCCGACCAGCACCGACTGGCCGTCGACCTCGGCGCGCACGCCGTGGCCGGCCAGGTTGGTGAACGACGTCGCGGCCGGTACATCCAGGTCGCGCTCGCGGGCGCCGGCGACGATGGCCGCACCGATGGGGTGCTCGGAACCCGATTCGACCGCGGCGGCGAGCCCGAGCACCACATCGCTCTTGTGCCGCTTGTCGGCGATGACATCGGTGAGCCGCATCTGGCCGCGGGTCAGGGTGCCCGTCTTGTCGAACACCACGGTGTCGATCCTCTTGGAGGCTTCCAGCACCTCACCGCCCTTGACCAGGATGCCCATCTCTGCGCCGCGGCCGGTGCCGGCGATGATCGCGGTGGGGGTGGCCAGGCCCAGTGCGCACGGGCAGGCGATGATCAGCACCGAGACCGCCGCGGTCATGCCCGCGACCGGGTTGGCCGCCAGCAGCGCCCACCCGACGAACGTCAGCGCGGCCACGCCCAGCACCGCGGGGACGAACACCGCTGAAACCCGGTCGGCCAGCCGCTGCACCGGGGCCTTGCCGCCCTGGGCCTGCTCGACCAGGCGCACGATCTGGGCCAGCGCGGTGTCGGCGCCCACGGCGGTGGCGCGCACGGTGAGCAGCCCGTCGGTGTTGACGGTGGCCCCGGCCACCCGGTCGCCCACCGTCTTCTCGACCGGCATCGACTCGCCGGTCAGCATCGACTCGTCCACCGCGGCGCGCCCGTCGAGGATCTCGCCGTCGACGGGGATCTTCTCACCGGGCCGCACCAGCAGCAGGTCGCCGACCTGCACCCGCTCCACCGCCACCAGCACCTCCTGACCGTCGACGAGCAGGCAGGCCTCCTTGGCGCCCATCGCCAGCAGCGTGCTGATCGCCTCACGGGTCTTGCCGGTGGCCCGGGCCTCGAAATAGCGGCCCAGAACCACGAACGCGATGATCAACGCGGCGGTATCGAAGAACAGCGGCCCCCCGGCGAACAGCTGGTAGGTGGAGTACGCGAACGCGGTCAGCGTGCCCAGGCTGATCAGGGTGTCCATGCCCGCGGACCCCGCCCGCGCCTGTCGCACGGCTCCCGCCAGGAACGGCCGACCGGCCACGAACTGCACGGGCACCGTCGCGGCAAACGCCAACCAGCCCGCCCACGCGCCGCCGAACAGCATCGGCGCCGCCATCGACACCAGACCCAGCGGCACGGCAAGCCACACCCGCCGCAACCAGGTGCGCTGCTCGCCTTTCGGATCGGCGGGCGGCGCCCCGTGACACGACGGCGCCGGCTGATGGCAGCTGCCTCCGCCGTCGGACTGCGCGGTGCCGGCACCCGACGACAAGCCCAGCGCGCGCAGGAGTCCGCCGGCGATCCGCGCCAGCACCCCGGCTTCGCCCACACTCGCCGAGTACGGGGCGCGGGCGGGCACGGAATCCGCGGGGACGTCCCGGGCCGCCACGATCGCCGACAGCACCGCGGCGGTGTCGCAGTCGTCGGGCAGATACCAGATCACCACCGATCCCGTCCGGGGATAGGCCTGCACCGCACGCACCCCGGCCACCTGGGCGACCGTCTCTTCGATCGCGACCGCGAGGGTCTGATCCATAGCAAACCCTCTGGTGCGCAAACGAATTCGTCCACCGCCCTGGGAGACGACCTCGAGCGCGGGGCCGGTGTCAGCGGCAGGTGCGCGCACCGGCGCTCCGGTGACAAGGGCCTCAGTGGCAGGCATTGCCACCCTCGCGGGTCG
>NZ_JBYCLC010000324.1:0-1759 GCF_057473685.1 Mycobacterium sp. TH-M116
AGAACGGGACCAGTGCCCCCACCGAGCCGCCGGTCGCCACCAGTAATGCCACCGACAGCGCGGTGAGCATGACGATGCCGTTGGAGAACACCAGCCGGTAGCCGCGTTTCGTGAGTTGCCTTGGCAGGAAGCGGTCCTCGGCGACGAAGCTGGCCAGCGCCGGGAATCCGTTGAAACTGGTGTTGCCGCCGGTGAACAGGATGGCCGCGGTCGACACCTGCAGCAGCATGAACAGCGCATCACCGATCATCCCGTGACCGAAGACCGCGCGGGCGACCTCGGACAACATCGACGGGTATTCGGACACGTAGGGCGTGGCGTGAGTGGCGTATGCCAGGAAGGACAACCCGGCAAGCAGAAAACCCAGAACGCACGCCATGGTGGTGAGCACCCGGCGCGCGTTGACGCCCTGCGGCTTCGGAAAGACGTTGACGGTGTTGGAGATCGCCTCGACGCCGGTCAGCGAGGACCCGCCGTTGGCGAACGCGCGCAGCAACACCAGGACCGTCGCGCCCATCACCAGCCCGTTGCCCTGATGCAGCGGCACCGCGCCCTGGATGTGCTGGGGATCGTAGGTCGGCAGTCCTCCGAAGATCGCGCGAATCACACCGACCACGATCAACAGCGTCATCATGACCACGAACGCGTAAGTGGCCGCGGCGAATCCCCGGCCGGCTTCCCGCAATCCGCGCAGGTTCACGTAGCACATGATGAGCACCACGGCCACCGTGATCGCCAGGCTGTACGAGCTGAGCGCGGGGATGGCCGACACCACCGCCACGGTGCCCGCCGCCGTCTGCACCGCCACCGTGACCACGTAGTCGATCAGCAGCGCCGCCGCGGCAACCTGCGCGACCCGGGGTCCGAAGTTCTCCCGCGCCACCACATAGGAGCCGCCCGCCCGTGTGTAGGCCATCACGACCTGCCGGTAGGACGCGGCCACCAGCACCAGGATCACCAGGATGACGCCGGTGATGGGAAGCAGCAACACGAACGCGGCCAGCCCGGCATGCGGCAGCAGCTCCACCAGAATCTGCTCGGGGCCGTAGGCGGTCGACGAGATCGCGTCGGGTGAAAGCGCGCCGAGCGCAACGGGGTTCGACAATCTCTCCGAAGACAGGTCATCGGTGATCAGCGGCTTCCCCAGAAAAAGCCGTTTGGCCAGGTCACCGATCGACAGGGGAACGCGTGGATTGCCCGCCGGAGTAGTCACGCCTACCTCTTTACCCGGTTCGCAACAGCCGTGGACACCGTTTCTAGACGGCCGGGGAGGGCTGGGTGAGCCGTTGCACCGCCGCGGCGACCCGCTCGTCGGTGGCAGTCAGCGCGACCCGCACATGCCGCGCTCCCCGCGGTCCGTAGAAGTCGCCCGGCGCCACCAGGATGCCGCGGGTGGCCAGCCAGGTGACACTGTCCCGGCACGGCTCGCCGCGGCTGGCCCACAGGTACAGCCCCGCCTCGGAGTGGTCGACCACAAAACCGGCCGCGCGCAACGCCGGCAGCAGCATGTCGCGCCGCCGCCGGTACCGTTCGCGCTGCGCCCGCTCGTGGGCGTCGTCGTCGAGGGCGGCCACCATCGCCGCCTGCACCGGCGTCGGGACCATCATCCCGGCGTGCTTGCGCACGGCCAACAGCTCAGCGACCAGCTCGGGGTCCCCGGCCACGAAACCTGCCCGGTAGCCGGCCAGCGACGAGCTCTTCGACAGCGAGTGGATCGCCAACAGACCGGTATGGTCACCGTCGCAGACCGACGGATGCA
>NZ_JBYCLC010000325.1:0-4523 GCF_057473685.1 Mycobacterium sp. TH-M116
CGGTAGCGCTCGACCATGGTGTTGCCCACGGCTCCGTCCAGCAGTGAGCGGAACTCGACCGTGCCCGACCAGTTCTCGGCGCCGAGCGTGGTCTTCATGGCCAGCACGTGGGGCTCGTGCATGGACGCGAATCGCTGCTGGGTCAGCGTCGTGATCTGTCCCGCGCTGTCGCGGAATCGAAGTGTGCGCGACAGCGTGGCGTGCCGCAGGTCGAATGTCTGCCGATAGGACAGCAAATCGACATCGTCGACGTGAAACCATGTGCTGCCATTGATTCGGAACGTCAGCGCCAGCCAGTTGGGCAGGTTGACCAGGCTTTCGTTTTCAATCACCCGGCCCGCGATCACGTCGCCCAGTTGGTTGTACACACCGGCGGCGTAGGTGCCCGGGTAGTGCGATTCGGATGCGGCCGCCTCGGGTGCGCAACCGCGGGTGGCGACATAGCCGTTGCCGACGGTGCACAGCGCTTCGCGGAGACGCTCGGTACCGGGATCGTAACCCTCATAGACAAGCTCCCACGCGTCGTCCGGCTCGGCCGCCGCCGCCTGCGACAAATCCCCGGCCAGTCGCCGGAGTAATTCACATACCGCCGAGGGGTTTTCGAGGCGCAACAGCGCGGCCGACGGGCGATGGCCGTCCTCGTGGTGGTCTAGCACGATTCCCACGCCGTCGAACCGGACCGCGTCGAAGGCGTCCTCGTCGGTGATGTCGCCGCCGATGTAGATCGGCAGCACCGCGTCGGTACCCGCGGCACCGTCAACGCCCGCGCCGGTTTGCTCAATGTTCCCGAGGAGCCAATCCAGCGTTGCGCCCTTGTCCCAGAACATGTCCGGGCGCAGTTCGATGACCGTGCGACCTGTGTTGACCCGCAGACCCACGGAGCGTGCGAGCTCGCGGACTGCCGCGATCGCGCGTTCGGCATCTTCCGCATTGGCATTGCGGTGGTCAACGGCTACGGAAAAACGTTTGTGTTCCAGCAGTATTCCAGGGAGGTCGCCCAGTGTCTCCGTCAACTGGGCGGCCGCGTTCTTCAGCATGCCGATGACGCCCGCGGCGTCGGCGTTCTCGTGGTGGGTGCCGTCTGGCGCGAGCAGTTCGAAACCGTGGCTGCCCGCGTACCACAACCCGTCGACGCCCACCCGGTCGCGCACGTCCGTCAGATCCCGGCCGCTGATGACCGCCACGGGGCAGAAGGCGGCCAGCGCGTGCAACGCCTCGGCGGCGACGTCGACCAGTGTCGCCGCCTCGGGCTGCGCGACGATCTCGGACAGCGTGCCGTCGAAGTCGAGGAACACCGCCGGACGACGGTTTGTCACCAGTTCTTTGAGCTGGCTGTAGACCTGGATGGCATCGGCGATTCCCGAGACGGCGGTGCCGCCACGGCGCACCGAGATTTCTGCGAGGTCGGCGATGACCGTGTCGGCCCCCCGCGCCAGCAGGTCGTCGGCGTCTTCGTTGCGCTGCAGACCGATGACCAAGCCGAACCCGCCGTCCCTGCCGGCCCGGATGCCGTCTTCGTCGCGCCCGATCACCACGCAGCGGACGGGCCGCACGCCCAGCCGGCCTGCAAGTTCGGTCAGGAATGCGGACCGGTGTTCTCCAGTCCGGACGGCCATGTCCTCGTCGGCGAGGACGTTGACGAGTTGTTCGATCCCGGCGGCACGCAAAGCCTGCGCGCCGTGGTGGGTGGTCGAGTAGACCGCGGTCGCGGCACCGACCTCGCGCAGTCGGCGCAGCAGCGGCACGGTGGAACCGCAGAGTTCGACCTCGACGCCGCCCTCGACGCCGCCCTCGACGCCGCCCGGCCCGGACTCGCTGACCAGCCGGTCCTCGGTGGCAAGGCAGTCGAGGTCGAAGATCACCGCGTCGTGGTAGCGCCGGTCGATGGTGGCGGGCCATTCGGTCACCGGTTTGACGATGCCACGGTAAGGCGTGCGGTAGAACCCGCGCGAACCGATCGGGGCCCCTTGTCTACGCGGTTGAGGACTAAAGCCTCGCGTCCGTCTATCTTTCGCGCCATAGTGTTTTCAGCGAACGAGGGGAGTTCGACATGTCCGCGCCCGCCAACCGGTACGGGATCCTCGCCGGCGTCGACGGATCGCCTGCTTCCAACGCCGCCGTCTGCTGGGCGGCGCGTGAGGCGGCGATGCGGCACGTCCCGCTGACTTTGGTGCACATGGTCAATGCCGCCGTGCCGATGTACCCGCAGTTCCCGCTGTCGACGGGCGTTTCGGCATGGCAGGAGGCAGAGGGCCGGCGCGTTCTCGAGCAGTCGGTCAAGATCGCCGAGGACGCCGTGCCGGCCGGCCGCAGCATCTCCGTATCCAACGAGCTCCGGTGCTCGCCGCCGGTGCCGACGCTGGTCGACATGTCCCGGGACGCGGAGATGCTCGTCCTGGGCAGCCACGGGCGCGGTGCGGTGAAGCGGATCCTGCTGGGCTCGGTCAGCACCAATGTGGTGCGTGGCGCGCACTGCCCGGTTGCGGTGGTCCGCGACGAGGATCCGCTGATGCCCCATCCGGGGCAGGCCCCGGTGCTGGTGGGGGTGGACGGCTCGCCGGCCTCGGAGCTGGCCGTGAGCATCGCCTTCGACGAGGCGTCCCGGCGGGGCGTGGATCTGCAGGCGCTGCACGTGTGGAGCGACGTCGGCGTGTACGAACTGCCCGGGGTGGACTGGTCCACGATCGAGGCCGAGGCTGCGCGCAGCCTCGCCGAACAGCTGGCGGGCTGGCACGAACGCCATCCCGACGTCACGGTGCACCGCCTCGTCGAATGTGACCGCCCGGCAAGGCAGTTGATCAAAAAATCGGAGGGCGCCCAGCTGGTCGTCGTGGGAAGTCACGGCCGGGGCGGGTTGACCGGCATGCTGCTGGGTTCGGTCAGCAACGCAGTCCTGCACTCGGTCCGCATGCCGGTGATCGTTGCGCGGCCGCGTTGAGTCCGTGGCTACAGGGATCGCTGCAGGGATCGCTACAGGGATGGCTACAGGGATGCCTCCCGCGAGCACTGCCGGGTCCGCGACGATGACCGTGGCGCCCTACGTCGAGGTGCACGAGACCCACACGGGTGTCGTCGTGCTGGCCGGCGACCGTGCCTTCAAAGCGAAGAAGCCGGTGTTGACCGATTTCCTGGACTTCCGGACACCGCAGCGGCGCGAACGCGCCTGCGCCCGGGAAGTCGAGCTCAACAGCCGCCTGTCACCGCAGAGCTACCTCGGTGTCGCTCACCTCAGCGACCCCACCGGAGGGCCCGCCGAACCGGTCGTCGTGATGCGCCGCTACCGCGACGATGATCGGCTCGCATCACTGGTGGCCCGCGGCCCGGATGAATCCGTCCGCGGCGTGCTGGATGCCGTTGCCGCGATCCTGGCCGGCTTTCACGACCGCGCCGAGCGGAGCCCGCTGATCGGCGCCCAGGGCGAGGTCGCAGCGGTCGGGCGGCGCTGGGCCGAGAACCTGGCGGAACTCGACCGCTACGCGGGCATGGGAGTTCCCGGTGTCGCGGCCGGGCAGGTGGCGCGGCTGCGCCGCCTCGCCGAGGAGTTCATCGCGGGACGCGCGCCCCTGTTCGCCCGCCGTGTCGCGGCGGGAAACATTGTCGACGGCCACGGCGACCTGCTGGCCGACGACATCTTCTACGAGGACGGGCGCCCGGCGCTGCTGGACTGCCTCGAGTTCGACGACGAACTGCGCTACGTCGACCGCATCGACGACGCCGCCTTCCTCGCCATGGATCTGGAGTTCCTGGGCCGTGGCGACCTCGGGGACCACTTCCTGCGACGCTATGTCGCGCACGCGGCGGACACCGCGCCGGGTGCGCTGCCGGATTTCTACATCGCCTACCGCGCCGTCGTCCGGGCCAAGGTCGAATGCCTGCGGTACACCCAGGGCAAACCCGGGGCCGCCGCCGACGCCGCCCGCCACCTGGACATCGCGGGGCGGAACCTGGACAGCGCCACCGTCCGCCTGGCGCTCATCGGCGGCGACCCCGGCACCGGAAAGTCGACCCTGGCGCGGGGACTTTCCGAAGAGATCGGCGCACAAGTGATCTCGACCGACGACGTGCGGCTCCACCTGCGCGGCGCCGAAGTCATCACCGGCGGGTCCGGTGTCCTCGACACCGGGTTGTACACCCCGGCCAACGTCGCGGCGGTCTACGACGAGGTCCTGCGGCGGGCGCAGGAGTCGCTGGGCAACGGACAATCGGTGATTCTCGACGGCACCTGGCGGGACCCGCAGATGCGCGCACACGCGTATCGCGTCGCCGCCGAGTCGCATTCGGCGATCGTGGAACTCATGTGCTCGGCGACCACCGACCTGGCGGCTGACCGGATCACGACGCGGCGGCCGGGCAGTTCGGAGGTGACCCCGGAGATCGCGGCGGTGCTGGCCGCTCACGGTGCCGGACGGGCCGGTTGGGACAGCGCACACCGCATCGACACGTCCCGACCGCTCGCGCAGGTGCTGGCGGAGGCCCGTGGCCTCTGGGATCGCGCGACGTTTCGACATTGATCTTCGACATTG
>NZ_JBYCLC010000326.1:0-14472 GCF_057473685.1 Mycobacterium sp. TH-M116
TTGGGAATCGCGGTGACCAAGAGCTGGGGGATGGTCGACAACCGGACGATCTCGGCGATCACCCCCGTCGACGAGTTCACCTCCGATGTCCGGTTCATGGTCTATATCGGCCGCCCGGGGGCCGGCGCGGGCAAGGATCCGGCGCGAGCCGAGCGGAAGGCGTGCGAATTCGGGCAGGAGGTGATCCGTCAGTTCACCCAGGACATCCAGATCTGGCAGCACCAGCGCTATTCGGATCCGCCGGCGCTGGCCACCGACGAGTACGAGGGCTTCACGGCCATCCGAACGTGGGCCAAGCAGTTCTACCAGGAAGGCTGACGCCGAATGAATGCACCCGCTCGACCGGTCCGCGTGTTCCAGGTGGCCACCGGCAACGTCGGCAAGGAGATGATCAAGCGGCTGCAACACCAGCCGGACCTGGAACTGATTGGCGTACACTGCTATTCGCCGGACAAGGTCGGCCGGGACGTCGGTGAGCTGGCCGGCATCGGGCCCGTCGGGGTGAAGGCGACCGGCAGCATCGAGGAGATCATCGCCGCCCGACCCGACGTGCTGACGTTCCATGGCGTTTTCCCGGACGAAGACCTCTACGTCAGGGTGCTCGAAGCGGGGATCAACGTCGTGACCACAGCGGACTGGATCACCGGGTGGCACCGCGACAGGAACCATCCGCACCCGTCGGGCAGGCCGGTGACCCAGCTTTTGGCGGAGGCCTGCGCGAACGGTGGTGCGACGTTCTACGGCACCGGGATGAACCCGGGCCTGAATCAGATTCTGGGCGTGGTTTGCTCGGCCGATGTGGCAGAGATCGAGAACGTCACCACGATCGAGTCCGTCGACGTCTCGTGTCACCACTCCAAGGACACCTGGATCGAGGTGGGCTATGGCCTGCCGGTGGACGATCCGGAGATTCCGGCGAAGCTGGAGAAGTACACCCGGGTGTTCGCCGACAGCGTGTTGATGATGGCCGACTGCTTCGACCTGCCGCTGGACGAGGTGAAGTTCAGCTACGAGCTGGGCGCGTGCACCAAGGACGTCGACCTGGGCTGGTATACGCTGCCCAAGGGATCGCTGGGCGGCAACTACATCAAGTATCAGGGCATGGTCGGCGGCGTGCCCCGGGTCGAGACGCACCTGGAATGGCAGATGACCCCGCACACTGACCCGAACTGGGACATCAAGGGCTGCTACATCACCCAGATCAAGGGCGACCCCTGCGTCTACAACAAGCACATGATTTTCCCGCGGCCTGGTACGGACCTGTCTGATCCGGACAACTTCGCCTCCATCGGCATGACCGTGACCGGCATGCCCGCGCTGGCGTCGATCACGTCTGTGGTGGCGGCGCGGCCGGGTCTCATCACCAGCGCGGACCTGCCGCTGCGGGGCTTCGCCGGGCGCTTCAAGAGGTAGGCGCATATCAGGGCGCTTCGTCGTCGAAGGAATCCTCGAAGAGGCGTTCCGGATGGTGGTAGTCGTTGGTGCGTGCACCGCGGTCCAGCTGCGGCGGCGGGATCCACTCGGTGCGGCCGTTCGGAAGTTTCCCTGTCCGCCAACCATTGTCGGTCAGCTTGTGGTTGGGCTTGCAGGCGAAGGTGAGCTTGTCGGCATCGGTCGGGCCGCCGGCGGACCACTCGTCGACATGGTGGATCTCGCACCAGTAGCCGGGCACGTCGCAGCCCGGATGGGTGCAGCCGCGATCCTTGGCGTAGAGGACGACGCGCTGGTCGGCTGACGCGATCCGCCGGGTCCGACCCAGATACAGCGGGCGGTCCGAGTGCTCATCGAACACCGCCAGGTAGTGATAGGCGTGGGCGGCCATGCGGATCAGGTCACGCATCGGCAGCATGGTCCCGCCGCCCGTCACCGCCCGGCCCGCGCCCGCGCTCAACTCCTGCAGGGTGGTCGACACGACCACCGCGACCGGTAGGCCCTTGTGTACGCCGAGTTTCGGATCGCCGAGCTTGCCGCGAACCAGGGCGGCCAGCGCGTCGTGCTGGCGCTGGGCGTGGCTACGCCGGTCCCGGCCGGCGGATTCCTCGCTGGGTTCGCCGTTGACGCAGGGAGACTCGTCGTCGGGGTTGCACATCCCCGGGGCGGCGAACTTGGCCAGCCACGCGTCGAGGTGGGCGCGCAGGTCCGGCGAGGCGACCAGCTTGCCGATGCTCATCCCGTCGGGCCGCTGGCCGCACCATGCGAAGCCGCGTTGCCGGGCGCGGTCGGCGTCGGAGAACTTCCCGTCGGGATTGATCCGCAGCGCGCACCGGTGCGCCACCTTCTCCAGTTGGTCGGGCCGCAACTGTGTCGCATGGCGAGCCAGGAACCGCTCGGCCTTGTCCACCGTGTCGACCGGCACGTCCTGCGGCAGGTCGCGGACGAAGCTCTGGATCACCCGCAGGTGCTGCGCGTCGAGCATGCCGTTGCGCCAGGCCTGCGCGGTGGCCGGCAGTTCCGGTGGCAACTCCTGGCCGGTGAGCGTCACGCGCGGGGAGAGTTGTTGGGCGTCGCGGAGCCGGCGTGCGGCCTCGGCGCAGCTGATCCGCAGCCAGTCGGCGACCACTTTGTGCACCGGGCCGCCGACGTCGGCGGGATCCTCCTTGGCCAGCCCCGCGATCACGTCGTGACCCAGCGCCACCTGCCGCCGGCGCGCGGTCTCCATCCGCTCCAGCGCGCGCAACCGGGCCGCGGGGCTGTAGGCGTCGAAGTGCAGCGCACCGAGCGCGGCCAGGGCAGCGTCGAGGCCGTCGAGAGCGGCGGCCAGCTCCGGCGGAACCTCGATCGAATGCATATTCGAATGATATGCGCGCCCGGCCCCGTGCGCGCCGGGCCGATCGGGCGCCTGTGGATGAACACCGGACTGTGGACAAAGCCCCTCGGACCGCCGGTCTAGGCTGGGAAGCCATGCGGGTAGGCGTGCTGGGGGCCAAGGGGAAAGTCGGGTCGACGATGGTCGGGGCCGTGCAGGCGGCCGAGGACCTGACGCTGTCCGCGGAGGTGGACGCCGGCGACCCGCTGAGCCTGCTGACCGACGGGCGCACCGAGGTGGTCATCGACTTCACCCACCCCGACGTGGTGATGGGCAACCTGGAGTTCCTCATCGGCAACGGGATTCACGCCGTCGTCGGTACCACCGGCTTCACCGCCGAGCGCCTGCGACAGGTCGAGTCGTGGCTGGCCGGGACCGCCACGAACGTGCTCATCGCGCCCAACTTCGCGATCGGCGCGGTGCTGTCGATGCAGTTCGCCAAGCAGGCGGCGCGGTTCTTCGAGTCGGCCGAGGTCATCGAGCTGCATCACCCGCACAAGGCCGACGCCCCGTCGGGCACCGCGGCCCGCACCGCCAAGCTGATCGCCGAGGCGCGAAAAGGCTTGCCGCCCAATCCCGATGCCACCAGCACCGGCCTGCCCGGGGCGCGCGGCGCCGACGTCGACGGCATCCCGGTGCACTCGGTGCGGCTGGCCGGCCTGGTCGCCCACCAGGAGGTGCTGTTCGGCACCACGGGCGAGACGCTGACCATCCGTCACGACAGCCTGGACCGGACGTCGTTCGTGCCGGGGGTGTTGCTGGCGGTGCGGCGCATCCCGGAACACGCCGGCCTCACGGTGGGCCTCGAGCCCCTGCTCGACCTGCAATGAAGGCCGCCGCGCGGGCACTGCGCATCCAGGTGCTCATCGCGTTCCTGTGCGTGGCCATGCTGGTGTACTTCGTGCTGCTGGGCCGCGAGGCCGTCGCGCTGATCGGCTCCGGCCGGGCCGCGGCGGCCGGTCTGGGCGCGGCGCTGCTGATCATGCCGCTCATCGGGCTGTGGGCGATGGCGGCCACGCTGCGCGCCGGATTCGCCCACCAGAGACTGGCCCGCCTGATCGACGAGGACGGCATGGAACTCGACACCCGCGGGCTGCCGCGACGCGCGTCGGGCCGGATCGAGCGGAACGCGGCCGACGCGCTGTTCGTCTCCGTGCGCACCGAGGTCCAAACCGCCCCCGACGACTGGCGACGGTGGTACCGGCTGGCCCGGGCCTACGACTACGCGGGGGATCGCCGGCGGGCGCGGGACGCCATGAGGACGGCCGTCCAGATGCACAGAGCACTGCAGGGCCACTCGTGAGCAGGACGCTGCTGATCGTGCACCACACGCCGTCGCCGCATTGCCAGGAGATGTTCGAGGCGGTGGTGGCCGGTGCGACCGACCCTGAGATCGAGGGTGTTGAGGTTATCCGTCGCGCCGCCCTGACCCTCTCCCCGGCCGACATGCTGCGCGCGGACGGCTACCTGCTGGGCACCCCGGCCAATCTGGGCTACATGAGCGGTGCCCTCAAGCACGCGTTCGACGTGTGCTATTACCCCTGCCTTGACGCCACCAGCGGGCGACCGTTCGGACTGTACGTACACGGAAACGAGGGCACCGAGGGCGCCGAGCGCGGCGTCGACGCCATCACCACCGGGCTGGGCTGGGTGAAAGCGGTTGAGAACGTAGTGGTTTCGGGCAAGCCGAGTAGAGATGACCTGGAAGCGTGCTGGAATCTCGGGGCGACGGTCGCCGCTCAGCTGATGGACTGAGCCGGCCAGGACTGAGCCGGCCAGGACTGAGCCGGCCAGGACTGAGCCGGCCAGGACTGACCCGGTCAGGAATGAGCCGGCCAGGAATGTGCCGGCCGGAACGCGTCGGCAGGCTGGGCCAGGGCCAGCGCCGAACTCGTCCCGAGGGGACCGTGCCGGTCGAACAGCGTCGCGCTTCCGGTGGCCACGCCGGCCGCGCCGAAATGGGTGTGTGCGGCCAGGCCGACGTACTCGCCGTCGGGCAGCCGGCTCGCGGTGACGGTGTAGTCGGCGTTGATGTAGCGCAATCCGTCGGTGCCCCAGTGGGTCAGCGAGCTGGTGAAGTCACCGGCGAACGCCAGGCGGCTGAAGGGCGTGAGCGGGTGCCCGTGCACGATCGGGCGAATCAGCCTGGCCCACGCGAACTTCTGCGAGTGCGACTGCTCCCACTCGCCGGCGGCGAGGCCGGGACTGCCCGCCGCGGTGGCGCCGTAGCGCCAGATGTGGAACGGCATTCCCGGTGCAAGGCCGTCGGAACCGGTCGGAAGCGGCGGCATCCGCACCGGGGCGGACCAGACCTGTCCCTCGGGATGCTCGCCCCGCCGCAGGAACAGCGCACTGGCGCGCGCCACCTGCCTGCCGCCCTGCACCAGCGCGGCGTCGACGAGCCGGATGCGCCGGCCCTCCCGCTGCACCGCGACTTCGATCCGCACCGGCTCCAGCAGAACCGGGCGCAACAGGTCGACGGTGAAGCGGGCGGGCTGCAGGTCCGGATCGATACCGGCCCGCTCGATGCCCCAGCCCAGCAGGCCGCCGACGATCTGACCGCCCATGGCGGCGCCCCACGGCCCGCGTGTCAGCGCGCCCGGCAGATAGGAGTCGCCGTCGACAGTGAAGAACGCCTCGGGCATGATGGCGGGATCCTCGATCGTCACCGCTATCACGATAGGGCTAGCACGGTAGGACTATCGCGACAGGACTATCACGACAGGACTATCACGACAGGACTATCACGACAGGACTATCGCGACAGTCCCGGCGGACATTAAGGAGCGGGCATGCCTGCAGTGACCGAGATTCCCCGAATTCACAACCCGTTTGCGACAACGGGCGTCTCGCGCGGCGCAGACGGCATCCCGCGCTACGACCGCCTGCCCGCCACGCTGCTCGACATGCTCGCCGAGCAGGTCGACAACCGGCCCAACAGCGAGGCGGTGGTGGAACTGGGCGGCGAGCGCCTGACCTACCGGCAGCTGTGGCGCCGTGCCGCGCGGGTCGCCGGCGGGCTGCATGCCGACGGTCTGCAACCGGGCGACCGGGTCGCTCTGCGCTACCCCGCCGGGATCGACTGGGTGCTGGCCTTCTGGGGCACCGTGATGGCCGGCGGCATTGCGGTGCCGGTCAATACGCGCTCGGCACCACCCGAAGTCGCGTTCGTGCTGGCCGACTCCGGGGCCCGGATGGAGCTGGCGCCGCAGACGCCGCTGCCTGACGGCGAAGCGTATGTGACGCATCAGTTGCGGCACACCGACACCGCCGCCCTGTTCTACACCTCGGGTACCACCGGTCACCCCAAGGGTGTGCCCACCACGCACGAGGCCTTCCTGACCAACACCGAGAACATGCTGCGAGGTCTCGGCCAACCGCCCGAGCTGGGCGAGGCGCTGCGCACCCTCATCTCGGTGCCGCTGTTCCATGTGACCGGTTGCAATTCGCAGCTTTTGATGGCCGCCCGGGTCGGTGGGGCGGCGGTGATCATGCCCGCCCTCGACCTCGGCGGCTTCCTGGCCGCCCTGCCCGCTGAGCGGATATCCTTCCTGGTCACGGTGCCCGCCATCTACTCGTTGTTGTTGCGGCAAGCCAACTTCGGCACTGCCGACGTTTCTCGGGTTCGGTGGGTGGGCTACGGCGGCGCGCCGATCGCCCCGTCGCTGGTGCAGTCGGTGCAGAACGCGTTCCCGCATGCCACGGTGTTCAACGGCTACGGCATGACCGAGACGGCCTCGCTGATGACCGTGCTGCCCGACGTCGACGCCGTCGAGCACGCCGACTCGGTCGGGTACGCGGTGCCCTCGGTGGACCTCGGGGTGCTCGCCGTCGGCGACGACCCGACGACGGGCGAGTTGGTGGCGCGCGGGGCCAACGTGACCGGCTCCTACTGGAACCGGCCGGAGGCCACCTCCTCGACGATCGTGGACGGCTGGCTGCACACCGGAGACGTGGTGCGCGTCGACGACGCCGGCCGGGTGCACATCGTGGACCGGCTCAAGGACATCATCAACCGGGGCGGGGAGAACGTGTCCAGCATCGAGGTGGAGGCCGTGCTGCTGTCCGCGCCCGGCGTCGCTGACGCCTGCGTGCTGGCGGTTCCCGACGAGGTGATGGGGGAGAAGGTGGGTGCCGTGCTGTTCGGTGGCGGTGACACCGTCGACGTGGCCGCCGTGATCGACCATTGCCGCGACCGGCTCGCGGACTACGAGGTCCCCCAGTACGTGACCGTGGTGGACAGCGCGTTGCCGCGCAACGCCGGCGGCAAGCTGCTCAAGGGCAGGCTGCGCGAGCAGGTGCGGTGGGGCGAACCGTGGCGGTGAGCGCGACTCTGCTGATCGCCAACCGCGGCGAGATCGCGCTCCGGATCGTTCGCACCGCAACGGAACTGGGTATGACGACGGTCGCGGTGTACGCCGAGGACGACGCCGCCGCCCCGCATGTGCATGCGGCCGACGAGGCGATCGGTCTTCCCGGTGCCGGGCCGGCGGCCTATCTCGACCAGCACGCCATCCTCGCGGCGGCCGACCGGTCCGGCGCCGGACTCGTCCATCCCGGGTACGGGTTTCTCAGCGAGAACGCCGAATTCGCACGCGCATGCGTGGCGGCCGGGCGGAGATTCGTGGGTCCCGACGCCACCGTGCTCGAGCTGGTGGGCAACAAGTCGTCGGCCCGTGCCGCCGCCGTCGCCGCAGGGGTGCCGGTGCTGCCGGCCACCGAGGGGCCGAGCAGCGCCGCCGACATCGCAGCCTTCTTCGCGGCGCACGGCGGCGCCGTCATGATCAAGGCGCTGGCCGGCGGGGGCGGCCGCGGAATGCGGAAAGTCACCGGCGCCGACCAGATCGGGGCCGCCTACCGGCAGTGCGCCGCCGAGGCGCAGCGCGGCTTCGGTGACCCGGCGCTGTTCGCCGAGGCCGTGCTCGATGCGGCACGGCACGTGGAGGTGCAGGTCGTCGCCGCGCCGGCCGGTCACCAGACGCACGCGCTCGCGCTGGGCGACCGTGACTGCAGCCTGCAACGGCGCCACCAGAAGCTGATCGAGATCGCCCCCGCCCAGGGACTGCCCGACGCCCTGCGTCGCACTCTGCATCAGGCAGCCGCCCGGTTGTGCGCCCGGGCCGGCCTGCAAGGGCTGGCCACCGTCGAATTCCTGCTCTCCGGTACGCAGTTCTTCTTCCTGGAGGTCAATCCGCGGATTCAGGTGGAGCACACGGTGACCGAGGAGACGACGGGAGTGGACCTGGTCGCCGTTCAGCTGGCCATCGCCGGTGGCGCGTCGTTCTACGAGCTCGGGCTTCCGGCCGGAATTGCCTCCGACGGCGTCGAAATCATCGGCGAGCCGGCGGCGCGCCGGGGCATCGCGATCCAGGCCAGGGTCAACATGGAGACCTTCGCGTCCGACGGCTCCGTCGTGCCCGCGGCGGGCACCCTGTCGGCGTTCACACCGCCCAGCGGGCCGGGCGTGCGTGTCGACACCTACGGCCGACCGGGGCTGGTGGCCGCCCCCCATTACGACTCGCTGCTGGCCAAGGTGGTCGCCCATGTGCGTGGAACGTCCTTTCCGGCCGCGGTGCGCAAGGCGCGGACCGCCCTGGGCGAGTTCGGCATCGAGGGAATCCGCACGAACCTCGGCTTTCTGCGAGAACTGTTGGAGCAGGAAGAGATTGCGTCCGGCTGGGTGACCACGGACTTCCTCGACGACAGGCTCCCCGCGCTCGCGGCCGCGGCGCTGTCGCGGGAGGGCGACGTGCGTGCCGCGGAGGTCGAGTTGTACCCGGGTGAAGAGCCGCTGCGCGCCCAGCTGGCCGGGACCGTCGTCGAGGTGCCGCCCGAGGGCGCCGAGTTCGGGACCGGTGACCAGCTGGTCGTCCTGGAGGCGATGAAGATGCAGCACGTGCTCAGCGCACCCGGCGCGCTGCGCACCGTCCGGGTGCTGGTGGCCCCCGGGCAGGTCGTCGGAACCGGTGACCCGCTGCTGGTGTTCACCCGCACCGGGCGCCGCTCTGACAACGAATCAGTTTCTTCGGCAGTCGATCTCGACAGTCGACGGGCCGACCTCGACGAGGTGCGGCACCGGCATCTGCTCACCCTGGACGAGGGTCGGGAGGCCGCGGTCGCCAAGCGGCACGCGCGCGGCCGCCGCACGGCCCGCGAGAACATCGCCGACCTGGTCGACGCCGGTAGCTTCGTCGAGTACGGCGCGCTGGCCGTCGCCGCGCAGCGCAGCCGGCGCTCCGAGGAGGACTTGATCGCCAACACCGCGGCGGACGGCCTGGTCGCCGGGCTGGCCACCATCGGCGCCGACGAATTCGGGCAGGCGGCCGCCGAGGCCGTCGTGGTGTCCTACGACTACACCGTGCTGGCCGGAACCCAGGGCATGCGCAACCACGCCAAGACCGACCGGGTCTTCGACCTGGCGACGCGCAAACGCGTTCCCGTGGTGCTGTTCGCCGAGGGCGGCGGCGGGCGACCGGGGGACACCGACGTGGGCGGCGCCGCCGGGCTCGACGTGCCCACCTTCCGGATGCTGGCCGGCCTGCGCGGCCGGGTGCCGCTGGTCTCGATCGTGTCGGGTCGCTGTTTCGCCGGCAACGCTGCGCTGGCCGGGGTGTGCGACGTGATCATCGCGACCCCCGATGCCAACATCGGGATGGGCGGGCCGGCGATGATCGAGGGCGGCGGGCTGGGCGTGTACCCGCCGGAGGCGGTCGGCCCGATCGAGGTGCAGCGGCACAACGGCGTGGTGGACCTGGTTGCCCGCGACGAGGCGCACGCGGTGGAGCTGGCCAAGCGCTACCTGTCCTACTTCCAGGGCGCGGTGCGGTGCTGGGAGGCGCCGGACCCGCGGGCGGCCCGGCAGGTGGTGCCGCAGAACCGGCTGCGCGCCTATGACATTCGCCGTGCGATCGAGTCGATCGTCGACGTGGGCTCGGTCCTCGAACTGCGGCCCGACCACGGTGTCGGGGTTGTCACCGCCCTGGTCCGCGTCGAGGGAGTCCCCTACGGGCTGATCGCCAACAGCACCCACCACCTGGGCGGGGCGATCGACGCGCAGGCCGCCGACAAGGTCGGCGACTTCCTGGTCCTGTGCGAGTCGTTCCGGTTGCCGGTGATCTCGCTCTGCGACACCCCGGGGTTCATGGTGGGGCCGGAGGCGGAGAAGGAGGCCACCGTCCGGCGGTTCGGCCGGATGTTTGTCGTCGGCGCGCGGTTGACGGTGCCGGTCGGAATGATCATCCTGCGCAAGGGTTACGGCCTGGGCGCCATGGCGATGGCCGGCGGTTCGTTTCGTGCGCCGCAGTTCACCGTCGCCTGGCCCACCGGGGAGATCGGTGGAATGGGCCTGGAAGGTGCTGTGCGCCTTGGCTTCCGCAAGGAGCTCGATGAGGCCGACCCCGACGAACGGCAGACATTGTTCGACCGTCTGGTCGAGGCGGCCTACCAGCACGGCAAGGCGCTGCGGGCGGCCACCACCTTCGAGCTGGACGACGTGATCGATCCTGCGGACTCCCGGGCCTGGATCACCAGTCTTGTGAAAGGCCTGGCGAAAGGCTGAGGTGCGCGCGGATCAGGCGTGGCCCGAACCGCACCCGACACCCGGCAGGCACCCGTCACCACCCGGGATGCCGCCCGGGCCCGCGAACTGGCCTCCGGAGCCGCAGCCCACGCCTGGTATGCACCCGTGGCCGCCCGGACCGCCGCCGGGACCGCCGTTCTGGCCGCCCCAGCCGCAGTCGCCGTCGGAGTCGCATCCTCCGCCGCCCGGACTGTCCTTGAATGCGGTGGGCGTCGAGCTCGCGGTTACCGTCGCCGAGGTGGCCGCCACATCGCCGGCCGCTGCCGTAGGGGCGGCGACAATGGCGACCGCGACCGCCCCGGACGCCAGCAGCGGTTTCATGAGGGCTAATTTCGCTAACATGCGCATTGGTTACCACATCCACACCTGGACAAAACCCGCCGTGATGCGGCGGCCGGCTGAAGTCACGTCGAAATGAGCTCCCTGGATCTGAGCGGCCGCACCGCGATCATCACCGGGGCGTCCCGGGGAATCGGTTTGGCCATCGCCCAACAACTGGCCGAAGCGGGCGCCAACGTCGTGCTCACCGCACGCAAGCAGGAGGCGGCCGACGAAGCCGCGGCACAGGTGGGGCAGCGGGCGCTGGGCGTCGGCGCCCACGCGGTCGACGAGGACGCCGCGCGGCGCTGCGTGGACCTGGCCATGGAACGCTTCGGCAGCGTCGACATCCTGGTCAACAACGCAGGGACCAACCCGGCATTCGGCCCGTTGATCGACCAGGATCACGCCCGCTTCGCCAAGATCTTCGACGTCAACCTGTGGGCCCCGCTGCTGTGGACGTCGCTGGCCGTGAAGTCCTGGATGGGTGAGCACGGCGGCGCCGTCGTCAACACCGCCTCCATCGGCGGCCTGCACCAGTCGCCGGGCATGGGAATGTACAACGCCACCAAGGCGGCGCTGATCCACGTCACCAAGCAACTGGCACTGGAACTTTCGCCGCGCGTCCGGGTCAACGCGATCTGCCCCGGCGTGGTGCGCACCCGGTTGGCCGAGGCGCTGTGGAAGGACAACGAGGACCCGTTGGCGTCGTCGACGGCCCTGGGCCGGATCGGCGAACCGGTCGACGTGGCCCAAGCGGTCGCGTTCCTGGTCTCCGACGCCGCGAGCTGGATCACCGGCGAGGTGATGGTCATCGACGGCGGTCAGTTGCTCGGCAATGCCGCAGGTTTCCGGGCTCACCCGGGCGGCGGCCAGTGAACACCGCCGACCTGGACGCGCGCGTACAGGCACTGCTCGACGGCCACGACCCGGCGACCACCGCGCCGCGGGAATTCCTCGGCGCGCAGTACGACGCGGGCCTGGCGTGGGTGCACCTGCCGGAAGGCTTGGGCGGGCTCGGCCTGCCGCGCAGTGCCCAGCAACTAGTCGACGCCCGACTGGCCGCCGCCGGTGCGCCGGTCGGGGGGACCCCGAAGAACTTCATCGGGATGGGCATGGCGGCGCCGACCATCGCCGCGTTCGGTACCGACGAGCAGAAGCGAAAGTTCCTGCGGCCGTTGTTCACCGGGGAACAGGTCTACTGCCAGCTGTTCAGCGAGCCCGGCGCCGGGTCGGACCTCGCCGGGGTGGCCACCCGGGCGGTTCGCGACGGTGACGAGTGGATCGTCAACGGGCAGAAGGTGTGGACGTCGATGGCCCAGCACGCGCAGATGGCCATCCTGGTCGCCCGCACCGACCCGACGGTGCCCAAACACGCCGGCCTGACGTACTTCCTGTGCGACATGACCCAGCCCGGTGTCGAGGTCCGTCCACTGCGCCAGATCACCGGTGAGGCGGAGTTCAACGAGGTGTTCCTCACCGACGTCCGGGTGCCCGACGCCAACCGGCTCGGCCCGGAGGGCGGGGGCTGGAAGGTTGCGACGACCACGCTCAACAACGAACGGGTCGCGATCGGTTCGCGCCCCGGCGTTCCGCGGGAGGGTGGGATCATCGGCAAGGTCACCGCGGCCTGGCGCGACGAGCCGGAGCTGCGCAACCCGGCCATGCACGACGAGCTGATGCGGCTGTGGGTCGACGCAGAAGTGCTCCGGCTGTCCGGTGAGCGGCTGGGACAACAGGCCCAGGCCGGTCAGCCCGGACCCGAGGGCGCCGGCATGAAGATCGCGTTCGCCCGCCTCGCCCAGGCCATCTCGGGCTTCGACATCGAACTGCACACCGAGTCCGGGCTGCGCTACGACGACTGGACCATGCGCAGAACCGAAGTCGTCGACCTCTTCGGGCGCGAGCCCGGCTACCGCTACCTGCGGGCCCGCGGCAACTCCATCGAGGGCGGCACGTCGGAGATCCTGCGCAACACCGTCGCCGAGCGGATCCTGGGCCTGCCCGGCGAACACCGCGTCGACAAGGACGTCGCCTGGAAGGACATCCCCCGATGAGCATCGGCGATCTGCTGTACTCCGACACCGAGGAAGCTCTGCGCGACAGCGTCCGCCAGCTGTTCGCCGACCGCTGCCCACCTGAGTCGGTGGCCCGCGCCTACGATCCCGACTCCCCGGACTTCGCGGCGCTCTGGCGGACGCTGGCCGCCGATCTGGGGGTGGCCGGCCTGCTGGTGCCCGAGTCCCTCGGTGGCGCCGGCGCGAGCGCCCGCGAGGCCGCTGTCGTCATGGAAGAGATCGGCCGGGCCGTTGCGCCGGTGCCCTATCTGTCCAGCGCGGTCCTGGCCACGGTCGCACTGCTGCGCGCCGGCGACACCGACACCGTGCCCGCGCTGGCCCGGGGCGAGCTCACCGCGGCGCTGGCGGTGCCGCTGTCCACCGCGCCGGGCGATGTGGTCACGGGAGTCAGCGCGGGCGCCGACGGGCTGACCGGATCGGTCAGCAGCGTCGCCGGGGCCGGGGACGCCGACGTGCTCGTGGTGCCGGTCGCGGGCCGCGAAGGACTGGAACTGCACACCGTCGCACGCGATGCGTCCGGCGTCGAGGTGTCGCCGCTGGTCGCACTGGACATGACCCGACCGCTTGCGGACGTGCATTTTTCGGGCGCTGCCTCGACACCGATCGGGCCGGCGGACGGTGCCGTCGGCGAGGCTCTGCGGACGGCCGCGGCGCTGCTGGCCTCCGAACAACTCGGGGTGGCGCAATGGTGCTTCGACACCACGCTGGCCTATGCCAAGCAGCGCAAGCAGTTCGGCCGCGCGATCGGCTCCTACCAGGCCATCAAGCACCGGCTCGCCGACCTGTGGTTCGAGGTCGGATCCGCCGCGGCCGCGGCCCGCTACGCGGCGGACACCTGCGCCCGCGGCGACGACGACGCCGACATCGCCGCGGCGATCGGGCAGGCCTACTGCAGCGGGATCGCCGTCCACGCCGCCGAGGAGTGCATTCAGTTGCACGGCGGCATCGGGATGACGTGGGAGTATCCCGCCCATCTGTACCTCAAGCGGGCCAAGAGCGACCAGCTGGCGTTGGGCACCGCCTACCGGCACCGAACGCGTCTGGCCGCACTGGTTGATATGCCTTCCGGCTGACGAAACGCCTTTCCTGACCGCGCCGCGGTCGTCACGTGTGCCCCAGCGCCGAGTCGAAGAGGCCCGTCATCGCCGCCCAGTGCCGCTCGTCGGAGGCGGCGTCGTACGGAGGGTTGTCCGGGACCGCGAACCCATGGGCCGCCGGGTAGAACTCGATGGTGTGCGCGACGCCCGCCGCCGTCAGCGCCCTGTCGAGCTGGTCGGCGTGAGCGGGGGTGAACGACGCGTCGTTCTCGGCGCCGCCGACATACACCGCGGCGGTCATCCGGTCGGCCGACAGGTGCGGGCTGTCCGCCGCGTCGGTGACCAGCCCCCCGCCGTGGAACGACGCCGCGGCCGCGACTCGCTGCGGAAGGCGGCCGGCCACGATCACCGACGTACGCCCACCCATGCAGTAGCCGCACACGCCGAATCGGTCGCCGGACACCTCGGGGCGGCCCGCGAGGTACGCGAAGAAGGCGTCGGCGTCGTCGGCCGTCCTGTCCGGGGTGACGCTGCCGATCATCGAAAACAGCCGTTGGCGTTCCCCCGCGTCGCCGAACACGGTGGCCATGTCGAACGGGGCCCAGCCGCCGCTGCGGTAGTACACGTCGGGGAGCAGCACGGCATAGCCGTATC
>NZ_JBYCLC010000327.1:0-1785 GCF_057473685.1 Mycobacterium sp. TH-M116
GGCATCTGCGGGCTCGCGGCCGCCGCCGTGCGCGCGCTGTTCCCCTCGCTGTCGCCGGTGGGCCGGGTCGACTGCGTCACGGTGCGCGCGCCGTGGCTCGACGCGGGCGGTGACGGATGGTCAGTCGCGCGGCGCGGCCGCGTCGTCGC
This sequence comes from Mycobacterium sp. TH-M116, assembly GCF_057473685.1. Classification (NCBI taxonomy): domain Bacteria; kingdom Bacillati; phylum Actinomycetota; class Actinomycetes; order Mycobacteriales; family Mycobacteriaceae; genus Mycobacterium; species Mycobacterium sp. TH-M116. The sequence goes on from NZ_JBYCLC010000327.1 coordinate 150, forward strand.
GTTCGTCGGCGCCAACCTCATGAAGTTCGGCCCGCTGCTCGGCGAGTTGCTCGCCGAGGCGGCGCTGGGCGACGAGCTGCCGGGCGAGCTCACCTCAGTGAGTAGCGGATCGGCAGGCGCTTGACACCGCCGACGAACGTCGCGGCGACGAGCTCGGGCGCGCCGGCCAGCTCGATGCTCTTGAGCCGCGGAATCAGTTCGGAGAAAAAGCTGTTCATCTCCATGCGGGCCAGCGCCGCACCCAGGCAGAAGTGCACACCGTAGCCGAACGACAGGTGCTTGTTGGGATCCCGGCCGACGTCGAACCGAAACGGGTCGGCGAACACGTCCTCGTCGCGGTTGGCCGAGACGTAGGACAGCAGCACGGATTCGTCCTTGGCGATCGGTATGCCGCGCACCTCGGTGTCGGCCTGAGCGGTGCGCATGAATTCCTTGACCGGCACCACCCAGCGGATCATCTCCTCGACCGCGGTGCCCATCAGGCTCATGTCGTTCTGCAGCCGCGCCAGCTCGCCGGGGTGCTCCAGCAGTGCCAGCAGCCCGCCGGCAATGCCGGCGCTGGTCGTGTCGTGACCGGCGCTGGCCACGATCACGTAGTACGACGCGGTGTCCATGTCCGACAACGGTTCCCCGTCGATCGTGGCGTTGGCGATCGCCGAGGCCAGGTCCTCGGTCGGGTGCTCGCGACGCGAGGCGGTCAGCGCCGCGAAGTAGTTGAAGAAGTCCAGCAGCACGGCCAGCATGTCCTCGGGGGTGCCGCCGCGCTGGAATTCGGTGTCCTCGCCGCCGAACATCTCCTGGGTGAGTTTGAGCATGCGGGGGAAGTCCGACTCCGGCAGGCCCAGCAGCGAAAGGATCACGTACAGCGGGTAGTTGACCGCGATCTCCTGCGCGAACTCCAGCTCCGGGCCCTTCTCCAGCATCTGGTCGACATAGATCTTGGCCAGCTCGTCGCAGCGGGCCTTCAGCGCCCGCATGGCCGCCGGGCGGAACCAGTCCGCCCCGACCTTGCGGATGTCCCGGTGATGCGGGTCGTCCATGTGGATCAGAGTGCGCAGCCCGATGCCGGCCTCCCGGTCCGCGCGCAGCTTCTCGTCGAGTTCGGTGTTCATCAGCAGGGGGCGCGGGTCGTTGGTGAACAGGTCGTTCTGCCGCTCGATGTCCATGATGTCGGCGTGCCTGGTGACCGCCCAGAACGGTTTGTATCCCTCGACGTCGACCCAGGACACCGGGGCATGGGCGCGCAGGTGGGCCAGCGCCTCGTGCAGCCGCTTCTCGTCGGTGTAGGCCTCAGGGTCGGTCAGCAGCCGCGCGGCGTCGTCCATGATGCGGGTGCTCATAGGTGCTCCTTGGGTCGGGTTCGCCGTCTCACGGAATCTAGAACGGATTCGTTCCTGAATTATGGCGCGTCGCGCGCGTGCGTCAAGATTTGACGTCCTCCCCGCAGTGAAACTGCGGGGATTCCTCGTGCCGGCCAGCTGTCTCGATAGGCGTTCATGCGGCTATCGCCGAGGGCTGGTCGGTAGTGGAGGTTCGCGCCGAGCGGCTCTGTCGCATCGCGGCCTTGGCTTTACGCCTGGCTTTGATGCGCGCCACGGACCTCCGCGAGGGCGGATGCCTGCGGCCTCGCCGCTTG
>NZ_JBYCLC010000328.1:0-4268 GCF_057473685.1 Mycobacterium sp. TH-M116
TCGACGAGCGCCCGGTGGGCCACGTGATCCGGGTGCATGCGCCGACGAAGGTCTCCGGCTCTGAGGGTGAGCCCCGTTGTGCGTTCGGCGAAATACCCTCTGCAGCCGAAATAGTCGACGTAGTCGCCCGCCGGGGTGAGCGGGTCGTGCGGCAGATGCACCGAAATCGGGTTGTAGTTCTCGCCCAGCAGGAACCGCAGCACGCCCAGCGAAACCCCGAGGCACAACTCGATGCTCTGCGGACAGTGCGGCACGCGATCGAGAAGGAGCTCGCACTTGAGGAAAAGTCGATCGCGATTGTCCAGCGGCACCACTCCGACCGCGAGGGCGGGGCTGTAGGCCGAGATGAAGGTGCTGATGACGGTCAGCGCGTCGGCCACGGTGGCGGCCGTGCGGGCGGCCGCGCCGACGGGCCCGATGATCTCCAGGCTTTGCCGTCGCGCCAGACGACGACCGAAATCCGGCGTGGCGGTCGCCGCAGCGGCGGACTCGACCGCGCGCAGGACGGCGCGCACCGGAAGCTGGACTCCGTAGTCGGCGGCATCCCGGGCCCGGATACCCGCCGTGCGAAGCAGTTGATCCGGATCTCCGCCCAGTTCGCGAACGAGCTCGGGATAACACGACAGCGACGACCCCCGGATCATCGACATGTCGCCGATTGTCAAAGCTTTGTCCTGAAAGGTCAAGACAGGTGACCCGGCCGGAGCCGAAGGTGTGACCAACGGTCCACACGGCACACGGCTCCACTGGCCAGGAGGAGCGCAGCATGTACGGCGGGATTTGCTGGAGAGTTGTCCTCGATATCGCCCTCGTCATCGCTTTCACCATCCCGGCCGGCCGGCCGGAGATCCGCGTGCCCGATGTCGCGCTCACCGCCGGTGAGGAAGACATCGTCATCGACATCGTGCGGCACGGGCAGATGCAGTCCCCCTACGACATGCTGCTCACCCCCTCTCCGGCCTATCCGGGGGCGCCGCTCAGCGACCTCGGCCAGCAACAGGCCGAAGAGATCGGACAGCAGCTCTACGACCAGCTCGGTCCGGTCGCAGGGGTGTTCGAGGGGCAGGGCCTTCGGGAAATGGGAACGGCGGTGCCATTCGCCGACCTGGAGAACATGACCCCTCAGGTGTTGCCGGGGCTCAACGAGATCGACAGCGGCATCTTCGCGCTGGACCCGATCAACAGCCTCGGCGGCCGGCTCGCCTTTCTGATCGCGGCTGGATGGGCGTTGGGATCTCCGCTCGGACTGGCCTGGCTGCCCGTCCCGGGCGGCATTCAAGATGTGAACGGATTGTCGTTCGACGAACGGTTCACCGGTGCCATCGACACGATGTACACCGACGCCATCGCCAACCCGGTGGTCAGTGACAACGGCGACATCACCGCCGTGGGCTTCAACAGCGAAGCAGCGATCTTCGTGTGGACGATGATGAACGTCAAAAACCCCGATCTCTCCTTCTTCGTCCCCCGCATCATCGAATCGCACCTGATTCCCAACGGATTCTCCGACTATTTCCTGCCCAACACCGGCGTCGTTCAAATCGAGGGCAGCCCCACCGACGGCTGGACGTTGGTCAGCTGGGACGGCCAACCCGTGCCCCAGAATCCGGGACTGCCCACAGAACTTTTCGTCGACACCCGCAACCTGGTGCTGCCGATCGACCTCGCGCTGTGGAACATCTGGGAGGCTGTTCTCGGCGGCAATCCGGCCACGATCGGTGCCGCTCTTGTCGACGGCGCGCAGACCGCCTTCGCGGCCACCGTGGATTTCCCGGTGGCAGTTGCCGACGACCTCGTCGCCGCGCTGCAGAACCTCCTCACCGGTATCGGCGCGCAGGCGGCGGCCGACGCGGGTGCCCTGGCGGCCGACGTCCTCACGTCATTGCTGTGAGGCGATGAACTGCGCCGGTGCGCCGATCGCATTCAACCCAGGAGGCAGTCAGCATGCAGATCATCGGCCGGTTGTCCGCCGTGGGTGCCATCCTCGTCGCCATGGGCGTCATGACCTCAACCACGCCGTCACCCGAGGCCGACGCGTCCCGCGTCGTACTCACCGCCGGTGAGGAAGACATCGTCATCGACATCGTGCGGCACGGACAACGGCTGGCACCGTACAACGAGCTCGTCACCCCGTCGCCGGCGTATCCCGGTGCACCGCTGAGCGAACTCGGTCATCAACAGGCCACCGACGTCGGCAACCAACTGTTCGCCGAACTCGGTCCCGTCGCAGGTATTTTCGAAGGCCAGGGCGTCCGGGAAATGCAAACCGCGGCGCCGTTCGCCGCGCTGGAGAACATGACCCCGCAGGTGTTACCGGGGCTCGACGAGATCGACAGCGGCATCTTTGCGGGCTATCCGATCCACGGCCCGGCAGGCGTCTTCTACCAACTGCCCGAGTTCATGTGGACGTTGTTCGGCTTGGAGTTGTTCCCGATGCCCGGTGCCAGCCAGGACCCCAACGGGGTCGTGCTGGACGCAAATTTCACCGGCGCGATCGATACGATGTACAGCGATGCCATCGCCGACCCGGTGGTGAGCAACAACGGCGACATCACCGTCGTGGGTTTCAACAGCGAAGCCTCGGTCACCGCCTGGGTGTTGCTGAACGTCAAAAACCCGGACATCGCCTTCTTCTTGCCCCGCGCCATCGAATCGTTGATCAATGCCAACGAGTATCCGCTGCTGCCCAACGGCGGGGTCGTCGAAATCGAGGGCAACCCCACCGACGGCTGGACGCTGGTCAGCTGGGACGGGACCCCGATACCGCAGAACCCGGGACTGTTGACCGAGTTGGTCGTGGACGTGCGCAACCCGGTCATCGTGGAGCAAACCGCGACGTGGGACATATTCGAGGCGTTCTTGACCGCCGATCCGACGACTTTCGAGAATGCGGTGGTGACCGGTGTCGAGAACGTCGCGGCGTCACTGGTCCAACTCCCGTTGTCGATCATCGACGACATCGGTGCTGCGATACAGAACCTCGTCACCGACATCGGTGCGGCGGCGGTGGGCGATGCGACCGCAGCGATCAGCGAACTCGGTGGTGCGATACCAAGCCTGGGAACCGATCTCGGCGCTGCGGCGGCCAGTGAAGCGGCCGCAGTGGCCGGCGACGTTGTCGCGTCACTGTTCTGAACCACTTTCTTGCTGACCGGCAGACGCGCTGGACGGCGATCGGGCGCGGATTCCGCCGGCGCTGCATCCCGGCGAGTCAGGGGGCGGTGGTTTTCACGTGCGCGTCGAGGAAGCCGATCTGGTCGGCGACGACTCGTTCGAACGCGGCGCCGACGTAGATGTCGAAATGGCCCTCGGGGTAGGTCTTGATCTCACCGCGCGGGGCCCTGGCAACGTGGCGCAGCGTGGCACCCGCGGGCGCCACCGAGTCGAACTCGCTCACGCAGAACAGGATCGGGCAACCGATCTCGGCCGCGTAGCGTCCCGGCCGGTAGGTCATGATCTGCAACGCGATCCGGGCCGCCACCTCGTTGGTCAATCGCGCGCCGTCGGGGACCAGCCGCAAGTAGCCCTCGTAGGCGTCGGGCGTGTTCATCAGGGCCACCTCGCCGGGCCGGCCCGCCGTGGCGACCATGACGGGGGGCCTGCCCAGCCGACCGGCCACGACGTCGCGCACCGCGCGCGCGAAGATGCGTGCGGAGGCCAGCGGGTTGGTGATCGTGCGCACCGAGGCCAGGCCGTCGGTGAAGGGGCATTGCGCCACGGCCGCGGCGATGCCCGGCAGCCGGGCCGCCGACGCGATCACATGGCCGCCGCTGAAAGATGTGCCCCACAAAACGATTCGTCGGTTGTCGATGCCGTCCAGGGTGCGGGCATAGGCCACCGCCGCCGCCCAGTCCGCCAGCTGCATGCCGACGTCGAGCACCTGGCGGGGCAGGCCCTCGCTGTCGCCGAAGTTGCGGTAGTCGAACACCAGGCAGGCGTAGCCGGCCGCGCTGAACCGTTCGGCGTAGGCGTCGAGCCGCATGGTGCGCACCGCCCCCAGTCCGTGTGCCATCACCAGTAGCGGCGCCGGTCCGTCGGCGGTGGGCCGGTAGAGCCACGCACTGATCATCTGACCGCCGGAGCTGAACTGCACGTCCTCGCGCTGCGCCATCGCCGTCTCCTCATTCTGCGCGCCGGCGCCGACACCGGCCACGGTAGGTCTCTCAAAAATAATGGACTAGTGTCTAGAAACGCCTTCCAACGTTCACCTCAGGACGGAGACCGCCCATGGCGATCCGGGTCGCTCACGTCGGGACCGGGAATGTCGG
>NZ_JBYCLC010000329.1:0-8697 GCF_057473685.1 Mycobacterium sp. TH-M116
ACTACCGACCAGCCCACGGCGATCGCCGCATGAACGGCCATCGAGACAGCAGGTCGGCACGAGGAATCCCCACAGTTCACTGCGGGGAGGACGTCAAAAAGCCGGATCCCTTGCGCCCAGCAAGTGCCCACAATCTGCCCACAGTTACACATAACTAGATTGAACTACCGTGATGTGTTTCAGCAGTTTGATAGGCTGGCTGCGGGTCAGGCGGGTTAGCTGGATAGGGTTCAAATCCCTCCGCCACCGCCAAACACCGCCAGCCAACCGTCAGTGGCAGGGCCGGTACATCTGCACGCAGGTGACGGCGGGAGCCCCGCAGTCGTAGGTGCCGTAGAGCCAGTCGACCACCCGGCCGCCGCAGCGCAGGCCGTACAGGTTGTAGTCGAACGCCTTCTGGTCGGACCCCACCAGCGGTTGCGTCTGCGCAACCAGGTCGTCGCAGGACTGCCAGACGCCATCGTGACAGGCCTGGGCCAGGGTGTCCCATTGCGGATTGTTTCCTTGCGGCGGCGGGCTGGGGTCGTCGGCGCCGGCGACGGGCGCACCGACGAGCGCGGCAACGAGCACGGCGCAGGCGGCCGCCGCGGAATGCCATCGACAACGTTGCAGAGTCGGAATCGCGACCGTCATCCTGCCCTTTCTGAAGACCTCTACGCAGAAAGTTAGGCCCAATTCGCAGCCGGAGCCACAGAGAAATCCTGAAAGAATGATCGGAACAACCTGGCCCGCGACTGTGGAGTCCGCAAACAATTCCCTGACGCGGATGGCCGTGGAGTGGCCGTTAGGTGAACTCGGGGAGCGGATCGGGTCGGGCGACCGGGTGGGCTCGAAAAGCTCTAGGTGCAAATTCTTTTCAAGCAGATCCCGCAGGGATATCGGGAATCTCGCCGCGAGTCTTCGGTCGGGCCGGAAGCAGCGGCGGCGGGGCGTCCTAGCTACTCACCGACAGCGGTAGCGAGAGGGTCTCGCCTCCGCCGGTCACCTCCACGACCCACCGACCGTCGAACGGCAGGGTGGCCTCGACATCGAAGAAAGCGAATCCCGGGTATTCGCCGACGGCGGCTTCGGGGGCCTCGAAGGAAAGATGCAGCGGATCGTCGAGTGTCGGCGGCACGATCTTCACGCCCACCCGGCGATCGGAATCCTCGCCGTTGCCCCGCGTCAGCACCACGAGCACGAACCGGGCCACGCGGTCAGCCCCGAGCGAGAATTTCGAGAGCACGCCGCCCGACACGTCGAGCTTGTTGTCCACCGTCCTGGCGCCCTCAGCGAGAAAGGCTCCGGTGAGTATCACAGGGACAACCTATCGTCAGGCGGCTAGGACACGGCGGCGAAACGTGAGTTCGAAGTTCACACCCCGGGGCGCGATACTGAGGGTGTGCCTGATCGTAACGTACTGGGCGGCGCGCTCGAACCCTGCGGCACCGACCCGCTCACCGGTTTCTACCGCGACGGGTGTTGCGCGACCGGGCCCGAGGACCGGGGCCGGCACACGATCTGCGCGGTGATGACCACCGAGTTCCTCGAGCACCAGCGCTCCATCGGTAACGACCTGGTGACGCCGATTCCCGAATATCGCTTCCCCGGCCTGTTGCCCGGCGACCGCTGGTGCGTCACCGCCGTGAACTGGCTGCGGGCTCACGACGACGGTCATGCCGCCCCCGTGGTGCTGGCATCCACCCATGAGCGCACGCTCGAGGTGGTGCCGCTCGAGACGCTGATCGAACACAAGGTCGACGTTCCCGACGACCTGGCCAGCCTGTAACCGCTGGTCGGCGGCATGCCGGCCGACGAGGCGCGGCGATCGGTCCAGTTGTTGACGGACAAGGTTTTCCCGCGCTCGCCTCAACGGCGAGCATTGCCGTGATTGGACGACCAGAACCCGGGGTACAGCGTTGACACGGCAGGGCCGTAAAAATAAAAGAATTGGGGAACCCGATGAAAATTGAATCAGGCAAGGCGATGGGAACACTGGGCGGCGCTGCGGTGCTCGCCGTGATGCTCGGCTACGGCATCAGCGTGGGCATGCCTTCCAGCGGCCTGACCGCCGCCCCGCTCGCGCCCGCCTACTCGAGTCCGGCGCCGCCTCCGCCCTCGCCGCCACCGCCTCCTCCCGCTGAGGGCCGCGAAGGCCCCCCGTTCGTCGACTATGGCGGGGGTGGCGGAGCGCCCGGCGGCGGCGGGGCGGCCGGCGGTGGCGGAGGCGGGTAACACGCCGCGCGGTCACGGAACCGCCGTCGAATACAGCCACGCTTCCCACAGCGGTCGCAACTGGTCGCAGTAACCCGCGGCCAGGCCGGTGAAGTCGTCGGTGACGACGGTGCCGTGCCGGTAGCGGGTCGCCCAATCCCGGAGCAGGGCGAAGAAGTTCGCCTCACCGAGCCGGCCGCGCAGCGCGTGCAGGGCCAATGCCCCGCGCTTGTACACGCGGTCGTCGAACATGTGCTGCGGCCCGGGGTCGGCCAACACCAGGTCCTGCGGTTGCGCGCGCAGCTTTTCGTGATGCAGGCGGGCCAGTTCGCCGGCGCCGGGCCCGCCGCTGTGCTCCGACCACAACCATTCGGCGTAGCAGGCGAATCCCTCGTGCAGCCAGATGTCACGCCAGCGCCGCGCGGTCACCGAGTTGCCGAACCACTGGTGCGCCAGTTCGTGGGCGATCAACCGCTCGGCGGCCCGCGAGCCGTCGCAGTGGTTGGCGCCGAAGATCGACATGCCCTGGGCTTCCAGGGGGATGTCCAGGGCGTCGTCGGTGACCACGATCGTGTACCCGCCGGCCAGCGGGTAGGGCCCGAACAACTCGACGAACAGCTGCATCATCTCGGGCTGACGCGCGAAGTCGTGTTCGAACGCGCTGCGCAACCGGGCGGGCAGCGCGGCCTGGATGGGTACCGGTGTCCGGGTCAGCCGCACCGTGTCGTAGACGCCGATCTGCAACGTGATCAGGTAGGTCGACGTCGGCTCACGTTGTTCGTAGGTCCACACCGTCTGCGACGCCCGGGTACGGCGCGCCACCAGGTTCCCGTTGGCAATCACCCGGTAGCGGCTTTCGGTGCTGACTTGGATGCGGAAGGCGGCCTTGTCGCCGGGGTGATCGTTGCAGGGGAACCACGACGGGGCGCCGTTGGGCTGCCCGGCGACCAGCACCCCGTCGGTGAGTTCCTCGAAACCGACGTCGCCCCACAACGACCGGATCGGTTTGGGGGCACCGCCGTAGCGAACCACGATCGCCATCGCCGCCCCGGCCGGGATTTTGTACGCCAGTCGGATGCGCAACTTGCCTCCGCGGCAGGAGAACTGGGGCACCCGTTCGCCGTTCACCGACACCTTGGACACCGTCAGCGAGGCGGACAGGTCCAGGGTGAACTGCTGCAACTCGACGAGAGTCACCGCGGTGATCGTCGCGGTGCCGGACAGCCGGTTGATCGCGATCCGGTACTCGAGGTCGAGCTCGTAGCGAGACACCCGGTAGCCGGGGTTGCCGCTTCTCGGCAGGTAGTCGTCGATTGCCGGCGCGGCCTTCTTAGCCGGAACTTTCACGCCGCGGCGCCCCGCTTCGCGGAATTCTTGGACCGGTCCTTCTTGCGGCCCTGACCCCACGGCTTGATCGGATTGCCTTGCCAGCGTGTGGATCCCGGCACCTTGTCGCCGCGCACCACCAGCGACGCGGGGCCGACTGTCGCGCCGGCTCCGAGTCGGGCAGCCGGCAACGCCACGCAATGCGGCCCGAGGGTGGCGCCCGGCTCGAGGACGACGCTGTCCATGCGCATGATCCGGTCGTGGAACAGGTGCGTTTGCACCACGCAGCCCCGGTTGACCGTGCAGCCGGAGCCCAGCGTGACGAGATCCGCTTCCGGGAGCCAATAGGTTTCGCACCAGGTGCCCCGCCCGACGCGGGCGCCCAGCGCGCGCAGCCACAGGTTCAGCAGCGGGGTGCCGCCGGTCGCGCGCGCGAACCATGGGGCCGCGACGGTCTCCACGAAGGTGTCGCACACCTCGTTGCGCCAGACGAACGACGACCACAGCGGGTACTCGCTGGCCCGGATCCTTCCCACCACAAGCCATTTGGCGACCACCGTGACGGTCCCGGCGACGGCGCCGGCGGTCAGCAATACCAGTCCGCCGCACAACGCCGCCGCCCAGATGCCGAAGATGCGCGCCAGCGCCTGTAACCCGCCCAGCACCGCCAGCCCGATCCCGACCGTCACCACCACGGGCAGCAGCCGGCACGCCTCCACCACGGCCCGCTTGACCTTGAGCCTCGCCGGTGGGTCGTAGGTGGTCGCCGCGTCGGCCTCGATGGGGTGCCGACGCAACCTCATCGGGGGGCTGCCCAGCCACGACGAGCCGCGCTTGGCCTTGGGCGGCGTGGCCGAGAGCACCGCGACCAGTCCGTCGTCGGGCACCCGCCGCCCCGGCTGGGTGATGCCGGAGTTGCCCAGGAACGCGCGTCGGCCCACGGTGGTCGTGGCTGCGTGGATCCAGCCGCCGCCGAGCTCGTAGGAGGCGACCATGGTGTCGTCGGCCAGAAACGCGCCGTCCTCGATCACAGTGAACTTCGGGATCGGCAACACCGTGGAGATCTCGGTTCCGCGACCGACCCTGGCGCCCAGTAACCGCAGCCACGCCGGTGTCAGCATGCTCGCGTACACGGGGAAGAGATGGTTGCGCGCGCCGTCCATGAGCCGCTCGGTCGCCCACAGCTGCCAGCCGACCCGGCTGCGCACCGGGTGGTAGCCCTCGGTCAGTCCCAGCGACAGCGCCCGCACCGCCGCCACCGTCAGCAGCGCGTACACCGTGACGGCGGCCAGCGCCGCGGCCGGGGTCCACGACAGCGCCGGCAGCACCGCCTCCGAGAGTCGCCGGGTGTGGTGCACCGCCGCGGCGATCACGGCCACGCCTCCCGCCGCGGCGATCAGCGGCAGGGCGCCGAGCAGCAGTGACGTCAGCCCGTATACCGCGACCCACCGGGTACGGCGCGGCGGCCGTTCGTCGGGCCACGGGTGCTTGACCCTGCCCGACTTCACCGCGGGCGAGCCCTTCCAGTACTGCCCGTTCTTGATCTTGTCGACCACTGCCGAGCCGGGTGCGACGTCGGCGTTCTTGCCGACGACCGAGCCGGGCAGCAGCGTGGTCCGGGCGCCGACAGTCGCGTCGTCGCCGACCGTGATCTCGCCGAGATGGAACTCGTCGCCGTCGATCCAGTGCCCGCACAAGTCCACCTCGGGTTCCACCGCACTGCGGTGCCCGAGTGTCAGCAACCCTGTGACCGGGGGGATCGAGTGCAGGTCCACCCCTTTGCCGACGTTGGCGCCGAGCGCGCGGGCGTAGTACACCAGCCACGGCGCGCCGGCCAGATTGTGCGCCCCGCAGACCTCGGCCACCCGCTCGGCCAGCCATACGCGCAGGTGCACCGACCCGCCGCGGCGGTAGGTGCCCGGCCGCACCCCCGACAGCAGCATGCGCGCGCACGACACCGCGATACCCATCCGGCCGATCGGCGTGACGAACCCGAGGAACGCCAACGCGACGAGCCACCAGTTGACCGCGACGGTCCACGGCACCACGTGCAGCGCGCGGGCGACGCCGTTGCCCACCGCGAGCCACGTCACCCACGGCAGCGCCGCCAGCGTCGCCAACGGCACCGACAGCGCGGTCTGCGCGGCCTGGGTCAGTCGCGGCGTCGGGCGCACTACCCGCTCGACGGCCTGCGGTGATGGCTCCAGTTCGTCGAGGAACCCGGCCAGTGAGCCCAGGCGGGGATGGTCGTACAGGTCGGCGACGGTGACCTGCGGAAACCGGCGCCGCAGCGCGGCGACGAGCTGCGCGGCGGCCAGCGAGCCGCCGCCGAGCGCCAAGAAGTCCGCCTCCGGCCCGTCGACCGTCGGGCCGAGCAGGTCGCGCCACAGGCCGGCCAGCCAGCCCGTCGTGCCGCCCAGCTCGGCGCTCGCGTCCGGGTCCCCGCCGGGCGGCGGCCAGGGCAGCCCGTCGCGGTCGACCTTGCCCGACGTCCGGGTGGGCAGCTCCCCGATCCGCACCAGCCGGGGCACCAGTGCGGCGGGCAGCTGCCGGGCGAGCCGCTGGCGTGCCGCGTGCAGATCGAACGTCGGATCGGCACTGACCAGGTAGCCGACCAGTACCGGAGTTCCCGCGGAGGTCTGGCGGACTGCCGCCGCCGCGCTGCTGACCCCCGGCAGGCCGACCAGCGCGGCGTCGACCTCGCCCAGCTCGATGCGGCGCCCCCCGACTTTGACCTGGTCGTCGGCCCGCCCGCAGAAATAGAGCCCGTCGGGTTCCAGCCGCACCAGGTCACCGCTGCGGTAGGCGCGCGTCCAGCCCAATGTCGGCAGCGGGGCGTACTTCTCGGCGTTCTTGTCCTCGTCCAGGTAACGGGCCAGGCCCACCCCGCCGATCACCAGCTCACCGACCTCGCCGTAGCCGACCGGGCGGCCGTCGGTGTCGACGACGGCCAGGTCGGCGCCTGGCAGCGGCAGCCCGATGCTGATCGGGCCGCCCCCGTCGAGCCTGGCCGCGCAGGCGACCACCGTCGCCTCGGTCGGGCCGTAGGTGTTCCACACCTCCCGCCCGTCGACCGCGAGGCGCTCGGCCAGCTCCGCGGGGCAGGCCTCGCCGCCGAAGATCAGCAGCCGCACGGCCTCCAGGGCCTCGGCGGGCCACAGTGCGGCCAGCGTAGGCACCGTCGACACCACGGTCACGTCGCGGGTGACCAGCCACGGACCCAGGTCCGTCCCGCTGCGCACCAGCGACCGCGGCGCGGGGACCAGGCAGGCGCCGTGCCGCCAGGCCAGCCACATCTCCTCGCAGGACGCGTCGAAGGCCACCGACAACCCGCCCAGCACCCGGTCACCGGGCCCGATCGGGCGGTCCTGCAGGAACGTCTGCGCCTCGGCGTCGACGAACGCGGCGGCGCTGCGGTGCGTGACGGCGACGCCCTTCGGGGCGCCGGTCGATCCGGAGGTGAAGATGATCCACGCGTCGTCGCGGGTCATGGGCGCCGTCGCGCGCCAGCCCCGCGACGAGCCGGGGCCCCTGACCAACCCGGTTTCCGTGATCACCGCGACCACGTCGGCCGCGCCGAACACCAGCTCGGCCCGCTCGTCGGGGTCGTCGGCGTCGACCGGCACGTAGGCCGCGCCGGTGGCCAGCGTCGCCAGAATCGCCACGTACAGCGCGTAGCTGCCCGAGGGCATGCGGATGCCGATGCGGTCGCCCCGGCCGACACCCCGCGCGGCCAGCCAACCGACGCTGGCCTCCATGTCGTCGATCAGCTCGCCGTAGGTCAGCTGCACGGTGCCGTCGTCGATCGCGGGCGCATCCGGGAAGCGCGCGGCGGTCGCCTGGATGATGTCGATCAGGGTTCGCGGGCCCGGCGCAGCGGAAGACAGCAGATACTGGGCCGGAATGTCGGCCGGGGCTCGTGCCGGTGCTGGTCCTGTCACCACCCTACGAAAATACTCACTCCCGGCCGGCGCGGCGGCGACCGCGCGCGGCGTGTGACGGCGCGCGAATGGCATGCGAGGCGGGGTGGGAGATCGAGGCGGGGTGGGAGTAGGTCATCGCTCGGGTCCGCACCTCAGTCGCGCGTCGAGCCGCACCGGTTCACCGCGCCAGATGCGGGGCCGGGCGCCCGGCGAGCAGCGGCAGGTCCAGGTACGTCTTGATGCCGGGCCCGGCGGCGCAGACGTCGGGGATGGCGTTGACGCAGTGGTTCGCGGTCGCCACGACTCCCGGATTCTTCTGCAACCCGTCGGCGATGGTCTCCGGCTGTAGCCCCTTGAACGTCAGGCTCACCGTGGGGTCGCCGGTGATCTCGACCTCGAAGCGCTCGCCGCGCCCGCCGAAATTCCAGTCCGGCTCTAGATTGTCCTCACCCATCAGCCAGTTGACCGCCGCCGTGATGACCGGTTCCCCATCGACCAGCGCCTCCCAGCGGAAGCGGCGCGCGGCGACTGATCCCGGGGTGATCGGGAAGGGGCCGTAGTCGATGTCGGCGGTCGCCACGGCGATCTCCTGGATGGTCCTGATCTCCGGGTCGATGCGAAAACCCATGTGGTCGGCCACCATTCGCACCGACATCTTGAAGCCCGCTTCGAGCAGCCCGGCCATCGGCCCGCCCATCGCCTCCTCGGGTGTGCCGCCGAATCCCATGATGTGGCGCACCACGTCGGGCGCGTTGTAGGTGCGGATGTCGGAGAACTCCTCGGCGCGCACGTGGGTCACCGCCGACGACAGCGAGGACACCATCAGCGGGAAGCGCTCCGTGATGCCGCCGGGATGGATACCGGACCCGTGCAGGGTCACCCCGGCCTCCAGCGCGGCGTCGGCGATGACTTTGACGCGGGGATTGGCGGCGTCGGGATACACCCAGCCGACCGGGGTGACGACGTTCTTGCCGGACCGCAGGATCGCGATGACCTCGTCGTCGTTGGGGATCAACGGGCTGTACATCACGCAGTCCGCCTCGGTGGCCAGCACGTCCTCGACGCTGGTGGTGGCGGTGACGCCGAGCGGTCCGGTGCCCACGATGTCGCCGACGTCGCGACCGTTCTTGTCCGCGCTGTGTACCCAGCAGCCGGCCAAGTCGAGCTGCGGGTGGTTGAGCACACACGCGATGGCGGCCTTCCCGACGCCTCCTGTGGCCCACTGGATCACGCGAAGCCTGGTGGGGTCACTCAT
>NZ_JBYCLC010000330.1:0-2178 GCF_057473685.1 Mycobacterium sp. TH-M116
CGCCTACCTCGACTCGATCAACCAGACCGTTGACCTCTTGGCGAACAACGGCGTTTACACGATCATCGACCTGCACCAAGACGCTTACAGCACCGCATTCGGCGGAGAAGGTATCCCGCTCTGGGCGACCGAGGCCGGCGGGGCGCCCAACCCGCAGTTGCCGTTCCCGCTCAACAATCTCTTCGACCCCGCCGAACTGCACGCCTGGGATATGTTCTGGGCCAACGCCGATGCGGCCAACGGGATCGGTATCGAGGACAACTACGCCCAGATGGCCGAGTACGTGGCGAACTACTTCAACGGCAATCCCGATGTCGCCGGCATCGAGGTCATCAACGAGCCGAACCCCGGCACGCAGTGGCCGCTGGCGGCGTTGGGCGACCCGTTCTTCGGTCGCCAGGAGCTCACGCCGTTCTACGACCAGGTGGGTGAAGCGATCCGGGCGGTCGACCCGACCACGCCCGTGTTCTACGAACCCAGCATCACCGCAGAATTCGGTGTGTCGCCGGTCAATCTGGGCACCGTGGACGTCTCCAACGGTGTGCTGTCGTTCCACGACTACTGCGACGTCAACGTGGGCGCACTGTGCATCCCCGACGTCGGCGAAATCGCGAACGCCGCCGTGCAGTACGCGCATACGCACGACATTCCGGCGTTCATGACCGAGTTCGGTTCGAACGTTCACACGCAGCTCGTTGAGCCGATGAGACTCGCCGACAGGGATCTGGTGGGCTGGACGGAGTGGGCGTTGACCGGCGAGAACGACATCACCGGCTCGCCCAACACCGAGTGGCTGGTGAAGAGCCTCTCGGAGCCGCTCACCGGCTCCAACGTCAACACCGCCACGCTGGACACGCTCTCTGAGCCGTACCCCCAAGTGATCTCGGGGACCCCGACGTCGTGGTCGTTCTCCGGCGGGGTGTTCGACTTCAGCTATTCGACGGCCAGGGTTGACGGTCTGGGCGACTTCGCGGCCGGCTCGCAGACCACGATCTCGGTGCCTCAGGTGGAGTTCCCGGACGGCTACACCGTGGCGGTCACCGGCGGCACCGTCGTCTCGGCTCCCGATGCCGCCCAACTGCTCATCGACTCGGATGCCGGCGCCGACACCATCAACGTCGTGGTCAGACCGGCCGCGTCGGCTTCCTGAGCGTCATCCGCTCAGAACGCCCCGGCCCCGGCACGCAGACGCCTGCGCATCGCGTCGTCGGGGTAGCCGAACCGAACCGGTCGGCCAGGTGTGCGCCGTCCCGTCGGACTTGCCTGTCTGGTCGCCGGCGCCCGTCTGAGAGACTGGGTGCCGGACGGGCTTGCCCAGCGTCGAAGGAGAACGGTTGATGACCGCGCCGACGGCAGGCCCCGGCCAGCCCGACGATTCGATGCGGGGCTCCCTGCTCATCTGTGTCGTCGCGACCGTCGCGGGGGTGGCCATCGGTTTTGTCGGCGGCGCCTTTCGCTGGTGTCTGCAGGCCGCCGAGCACCTGCGCGTCGACTTCGTGGACTGGGCACACCGGTTGCCCGGCCCGGGCTGGCTGGTTCCGCTGGCCGCCGCCGCGGCCGGCGCCACCCTGGCCGCGCTGGTCGTGCGGTGGGAGCCGCTGGCCGCCGGCAGCGGTATCCAGCACGTCGAGGCGGTCTTCCGGGGCGACGCCCGGCCACCCCTGATCCGGCTGCTGCCCGCGAAGTTCGTGGGCGGCCTGCTGGCGATCGGCTCGGGGCTGGTGCTGGGCCGCGAGGGTCCGACGGTGCACATGGGCGCGGCGATCGGCGCCGAGACCGCGCGCCGGGCCCGGCTGCCCGATGCCGAGGTCAGGATGATGCAGACGGCGCTGGGCGGGGCGGGACTCGCGGTCGCCTTCAACGCACCGATCGGCGGCACCCTGTTCACCCTCGAAGAGGTGACGAAGTCGTTCCGGGTGAAGACCGTGCTGGCGACGCTCATCGCGGCGTCCGCGGCCGTCGGGTGCGCCCGGCTCGTCCTGGGCAACCATCCCGACTTCCAGGTGGCGCCGATCGGGGCCCCCGACGTGGTGTGGCTGCCGCTCTTCGTCGCGTTCGGCCTGCTGACCGGGGCCCTGGGCGCCGCCTACAACCGGTTGGTGCTGTGGTTCGTCGACCACGTCGCCGCGCTGGGCCGGGTCCCGGCCCCCGCGAAGGCGGCGCTGATCGGCGCGGTCA